>JAYUQI010000014.1:0-16785 GCA_043756805.1 Sphingomonas sp. | reverse complement strand
GTCCATCGTCTTGATGTTGATTTCCCAGCGCCCGATTTTCGCGATGCGCCCGGCCTGTGCCAGCGCACTGTTGGCGCGGGTCAGTTGCTGCGTATTGGCCAGCAGGTCGGCCTGGCTCAGCTTCAGCGCATTGTCGAGCGCGTGCGCCCGAACCATGCCTTCGGCGATCGCGCCGAATTGATGGAATACGGCATTTTCGGCGTCGGTCAACGTGCGGGCCTTGTCATCCACCAGACAGAAAGATCCGACGATGTGGCCATCGGACGACCGGATCGGATAGCCCGCATAAAAGCGAACGAAGGGCGCGCCAGTTACACAGCTGCGGTCACGCACCCGAACGTCCGTCTGCGCGTCATCGATGATTTGCGGACCGTCGGCCTCGAGCAAAAATTCACAGATCGTCTCGCCGAGCGGTACGCTGTCAACGGCCATCCCGTGCTGCGCAAGGAATACCTGATCCGTGCGGTCAAGCAGCGAGACAGCGACCATTGGCACATTAAAGTGATTGGCGGCGAGCCCGACAATAGTTTCGCAATCCTGCGAATAGCTGTTACCGCCAAAATCCAAGTCACGCAGCGCCGCCAAGCGCCGATAGTCAGTGGGATTTCGCATCGTTTTCATTGGCACACACTAATATAGACAATGCCATTCAACAAACGACGCACCGGAAAGGTCCAGCGTATCGGAGATTTTACGAAGTAACGATTTGTTAAGGATCCTGCCCCTATTTCAGAGCAAGCCCCTCCCCATCCACGGGGCGTAAATCAGGAACGCATCTCCGTTTGGTCCCGGGAGCGCATTTCTGGTCTACCGAAGCGGCCGCTGCACCCACTGCAGCGGTCGTTTTTGTTTGTAGATCTGTTCTACGATCACCACATTAAAAAACTATGAACGTCCGGTATTTATCGTGATTCGGCAGTCATGTTTCGTTAACCATTTCGCTGTCGGCAGGGTCACTTATCGCTTGCCGAGCAATTCCATGACCGCAACGGTCATCGCGGTGGCGCCCGTTATCACCGCTGCCCGGCCATCGACCTTGAAAAGACCCGAATGGTGCCCCGCGACCGCGGGTCCGCCATTTTTTTCGGCATCGAACGCCGCCTGCGGCGTCCCGCCCACAGCAAAGTAGAAACCGGGCACCTTGGTATCCGTCGCGACAAAATAGGCGAAATCTTCCGCTCCCATGCCCTTCTGTTCCCACGGCGTCACGGCCGCCGCGCCAAGTTCGCGCTTGAACGCAGCGTTGATCCGCCGCGCGAGAGGGCCGTCGTTGATTGTCGTCGGCGTTCCCGCAGTCACTTTCACGACGGGCAGCAAGGCATCGGGCAAGCCATTCGCGCGACCGATCCCGTCCGCCACGCGCCGGATCACCGCGATCAACTGCGCACGTGTCACTTCGTCATTGGCGCGCACGGTCACTTGCAGATCGGCGTGGTCCGAAATGATGTTCGGGCGGTTACCGGCGTTGAACGCGCCGACCGTAATGACGCCTGGCGTCAGCGGCCCTTTCTCGCGGCTGATAATCGCTTGTAGCGCCACCACGAGCTGCGCCCCGATATACACCGGATCCTTGCCCAGATGCGGCGACGCGCCGTGCGTTGCCACGCCGCGCACGGTGATGTCCAGCGCATCGGACGACGAATATTGAATATCTTCCGACGCACTCGCCTGCCCCGTCGGCAGTTCAGCCCCGACATGATAGGCCAGCGCATAATCGGGCTTGGGAAAGCGCGTATAGATCCCGTCTTCGACCATCGCCTTCGCGCCGCCAAGCGCTTCTTCGGCGGGCTGCACGACAAAAACGATCGTTCCCGCCCAGCGATCCTTCATTGCCGCCAGCCGCTTGGCCGTCGCGATCATGCCAGTGATATGCGTGTCATGGCCGCAGGCGTGCATGACGGGGGATTCCTTGCCGTCGACGCCGACCTGCCGCGCTTTGGATGCATTGGCGAGGCCCGATGTTTCTTCGACCGGAAGCCCGTCCATATCGGCGCGGATCAGCACTGTCGGCCCCACCCCGTTTTTCATCACGCCGACAACACCTGTCCCACCGACTTTTTCGGTCACAACAATGCCAGGGATCGCGCGCAACTCCTTTGCCATGCGCGCCGACGTATTGAACTCGCGGAACGACAATTCGGGGTTGCGATGGAAATAGTCGAACAGAGTGCCGAGGTTTGCGTCATAATCCGCGCGGATCGCAGCAGCATAATCGGGTTCAGCCAGCGCGGGCGTGGCGGACAGTACGAGTGGAAGAGCAAGCCAGAGATATTTCATATCGATGTTCCCCATTTGTATTATTCGTTGCGCCGGTTCTTTTCCGGCACCATATCGTCAACTTATGGCAATTCAAATCCGCACGTCGCTCGCCGAACCCGAAACCGATCAGAGCTTTGTGCCGCACCGGCCCGAGCGGCCGCTGAAGCTCGAAGGAGGCAAGCGCTTCAAGGTCGTGTCAGACTACACCGCCGCGGGCGACCAGCCGACGGCGATCAAGGAACTCGTCGAAACGGCGCTGACCGGCGAGCGCAATCAGGTGCTTCTGGGCGTCACGGGGTCGGGCAAGACTTTCACGATGGCGCGCGTGATCGAGGAATTGCAGCGGCCCGCGCTGATTCTTGCGCCCAACAAAATCCTCGCGGCACAGCTTTACGGGGAAATGAAGTCATTCTTCCCCGACAACGCCGTCGAATATTTCGTTTCCTATTACGACTATTACCAGCCCGAAGCCTATGTCGCGCGGTCGGACACGTACATCGAGAAGGAGTCGAGCGTAAACGAAAGCATTGACCGGATGCGGCATTCGGCGACGCGATCTTTGCTCGAACGCGACGACGTCATCATCGTCGCCTCGGTGTCGTGCCTTTATGGCATCGGCTCCGTTGAAACCTATTCGGCAATGATTTTCGATCTGAAAAAGGGCGGGGCCGCCGACCAGTCCGAAATCATCCGCAAGCTCGTCGCGCTGCAATACAAGCGCAACGAAGCATCGTTCCAGCGCGGCAATTTCCGCGTGCGCGGCGACAATCTGGAGATTTTTCCGTCGCATTATGAAGACTCGGCGTGGCGGATTTCGTTCTTCGGCGACGAAATCGAAAGCATCGTCGAATTCGATCCGCTGACGGGCAAGAAAGCCGCCAGCCTCGATTACGTTCGCGTGTTTGCCAACAGCCATTATGTCACGCCCGGGCCGACGATGAAGCAGGCAATGGAAGCGATCAAATTCGAGCTTTCCGAGCGCCTCAAGGAACTGGTCATCGAAGGCAAGTTGCTCGAAGCCCAGCGCCTCGAACAGCGCACCAATTTCGACCTCGAAATGATCGCCGCGACAGGCAGTTGCGCCGGCATCGAGAATTACAGCCGCTTTCTCACCGGCCGCCTGCCCGGCGAGCCGCCGCCGACTTTGTTCGAATATCTCCCCGAAAATGCACTGCTGTTTGTCGACGAAAGCCACGTCACCATCGGTCAGGTGAACGGCATGTCGCGCGGCGATCACCGGCGCAAACTGACGCTCGCCGAATATGGCTTTCGCTTGCCCAGCGCCATCGACAACCGCCCGCTGCGCTTCAACGAATGGGACGCGATGCGCCCGCAGACGGTGTGTGTCTCCGCCACCCCCGGGCCGTGGGAAATGGAGCAAACCGGCGGCGTCTTTGCCGAGCAGGTCATCCGCCCCACCGGGCTTATCGACCCGCCGGTCGAGATCAAACCCGTCGAGGATCAGGTCGACGACGTCATCAACGAAATCCGCAAAGTGACGGCGCAAGGCTATCGCACGCTCGTCACCACGCTGACCAAGCGCATGGCGGAGGACTTGACCGAATATCTTCACGAAGCCGGAATCAAGGTGCGCTATATGCACTCGGACGTCGAAACGCTCGAGCGCATCGAGCTGATCCGCGACCTGCGGCTCGGCGTCTATGATGTGCTGATCGGCATCAACCTGCTGCGCGAGGGGCTGGACATTCCCGAATGCGGTCTGGTCGCGATATTGGACGCCGACAAGGAAGGCTTCCTGCGCAGCGAAACCTCGCTGATCCAGACCATCGGTCGCGCCGCACGCAATGTCGATGGCCGCGTGATCCTCTATGCCGACCGCGTGACGGGCAGCATGGAGCGGGCGATGCGCGAAACCGATCGTCGCCGCGAAAAGCAGCTTGAGTATAATGCCGCGCACGGCATCACCCCGCTGACCATCAAGCGCAATATCTCGGATGTGCTCTCGCATCTTTCGAACCGCGATCAGGTCACCATCGAGATCGACGAAGACCGCCCGCACATGGTCGGCCACAACCTGCGCGGTTACATCGAAGACTTGGAGAAACGCATGCGCAAAGCCGCGGGCGACCTCGAGTTCGAAGAAGCCGGCCGCTTGCGCGATGAGATACGGTCGCTGGAGGCCGAGGAACTGGGGCTGCCGGGGGCCGCGGTGTCTGCTGCGCCAATCATAGGGCGGAGCAATGAGGGTAAGCCGGGGACGCGCAAGGACCGGTTCGGGAAGACGCAGCGGAAGTGGGGCAAGCGCTAATGCTTGCATTTTGCAAGCATTATGGATACAGATTGATTGAGGAGACCCGCTATGGCCACGCTGACCGTCCGCAAACTGTCCGATGAAACCTATGCAGGCTTGGGTGTGCGCGCAAAGAAAAACCATCGCTCGCTCGAAGCCGAAGTGCGCGACATACTGGATCGCGAGGCCAAGGCATTCGATATGACGGCGTGGATTGCGGAAGTCCGGGAAATTCGTGCGCGCAATCCAATCAAGCTCCCCGACGGCATGACCTCGCTCGATCTCCTGCACGAAGAGCGTGACAGCTGGTGATTGTTATTGACGCCAGTGTGGCGGTCAAACTCTATCGCATCGAATCAAATTCCGACGCAGCATTGGCCCTGTTCAAGGAGCATGAGGGCAGAATTTCTGTGCCCGATCTTTTCGCCATCGAAGTCGCAGGTGCTATCGTTCGGGACGCGAATATCAACAGGAGCGACAATCAGGACAAACTGGCGAGCTTGGCGACTTTGCTTGCCAGTGCTGCAATCACCCTTGTCCGCACGGGAAGCGCCGACCTGCTCCGTGCCGCCAACCTTGCTATCGACATCGGCCACCCGCTGAAAGATTGCATTTATCTCGCGCTGGCGATGGAGCTCGGTTGCCCGCTGGTCACGTGCGACGCAAAGTTCGCGGTGAAAGCACGCGGGGTTTATGCGGGGGTGCGGGTGTTGGGGGAATAGGAAGAGCAACAGCGTGCATCTGTCAAATGCCGCGAAAGTCGAAAAGGGCGCTCTTGACGTAGCCTCAGCACGAGTTTACAAAACTCGTGTGGAGAACTGGCGATCCGAATTTGCAGAAGCGATACCTTTCTCACGCACGCACATTGCCGAGATTGTTGGTGTATCCGCGAAAACCATCAGCAATTGGATCGACCGAAATCAACTCTGGCCAGAAGGTAGGCAAAAGGCTTTTCGGGGCTATTATCGACTTTCCGATGTCTTTGACATTGCAGGTTTTTCAGCGTTGAGAGCTGCTAAAATGTCAGAAGGTCAAGCTGCGCAATACGTGCGAAACTATGGCTTTTACCGGCACTTTCTTCACGGCGACCAGATGGTCGATTTCAGTTATCGCAACGGGGTTTGGGACATCGGGCTGTACGATCCCAGCGCCGTAGTATCGTTGCGAATCAACATGCGTACCGTTGGCGGAGATATATTCCGTCGTCTTTCGGAAACACTTTCTGAATCGAACGGATGGCCAACAGAAAGTTTTATCAGTTTTCGGCGGCTTTACGGTGAAACCCTACGACATGATCTCTTGTCTAGTGGAACTGCTCCGTTGTTTGAGGTTGATGCCGAATGATCCGCTCCTTCGCCACCGCCGACACCGAACGCATCTGGAACGGCCTCCGCGCCAAGCGGTTGCCGGGCGACATTCAGGATCGCGCGCTCGACAAGCTCAAAATGCTCAATCGCGCGCGCAGCTTTGAAGACCTGCGCAATCCCCCGAGCAATCGCCTCCACGCCCTGAAAGAAGACCGCCTCGGTCAGCATTCCATTTCCATTAATATGCAATGGCGTATATGCTTCGTCTGGAAGGACGGAGACGCTTACGATGTCGAAATCACCGACTACCATTGATCCAGACTGGCTCCACAACAGCCATGCCGGGGAAATGCTGGTTCTCGAATTCATGGAGCCGCTGGCTCTGTCACCCGACGCGCTGGCCGGTGCGTTGGGCGTCGATGTCGCGCGCCTCAATGACGTGATTGCGGGCGAGCGTCCGATGGATGCTGAACTCGACCTGCGGCTGTCGCGCTATTTCCGCATGTCCGAAGGTTTTTTCCTCGGGCTGCAGACCGACTATCAACTGCTCGAAGCCAAGCGTGCCTTAAACGGCGAACTCGACCGGATCATGCCCCGCGCCGCATGAAAAAAAGGGGCAGAACCATCTCTGGCCCCGCCCCTTTTCTACAACCAATGCCCAAACCGGGCATCCGGTAAATTCAGACCAGCTGCTTGATCAATTTCGCGCTGCGGCGGCGCAGCGAGAAACCGACCATGCCGAAGCCCGCAATCAGCATGCTCCAGGTGGTCGCTTCAGGCACAGCACCCGCCAACGCGGTCACTTCAGCGGCAATCTGGCCGGTGTTGTCGCCGTTGTTGCTGTCCCAGTAGAACAGCTCGAGCACGCCAGCCGTCGGCGCAACGCCCGAAAAGCCGGTGCCGAGCGCGAAATAGGTCGTGCCGATCTTGCCGACCATCGTGCCAAAAGCGGTCGTGAAACCGTCCTGCGTCCATGTGCCGAAATTTTGACCGATCTGCGTGCCGACGGCTTCGCCCGAATCATCCGCTGCCGTGGCAAAACGATTGCCGACGAGACCACCGGCATCCGAGAAGCGCGGCAAGGCACCGGCGGACCAGAGGTCGTTGGTGTTGCTGCTGACAGTGAACGCCTGTCCGGCGGTCAGCGTAATTGTGCTCAGCCCCATGCCGCCCGATGAACTGTTGGCGAACGCCTGAACGATGAACGTCGCTGCGGACGCGGGCAGCGGCGCCAGCAGCGCGGCGGTAAGTGCAAGTACAGCAATTTTCTTCATAAAGGATACTCCCTGAACGATAACAACCCCTCGTTCTTGTTCAGTGTTAACAGAGTTTTAGCTATGTTGCACTGCACAAATTGAACGGTTCGTCCCGTTTTTGGATCAATCCTCCCGGATCAGCCCCGCCGTCTTTGTTTCCGGCAGCATCAGATAGGCAACCACCGTCATCGCCACCATGGCCGCCACATACCAGAAGAAGCCGCTCTCCATGCCGCTGCTCTTGAACCAGAGCGCGACATATTCGGTTGTCCCTGCCAGCAGCGTATTCCCCACCGCATAAGGAAACGCGACGCCGAGCGCGCGAACATGCGCGGGGAACAGTTCGGCTTTCACCATCGCGTTGTTCGCGGTGTAGCCGCCATGCAGCGTGATCGGGATCAGAATCAGCGCGAGCGCCGCGTAAGGCGATGTCGTCGTCCCGAGCACCGTATAAACCGGCACGGCGACCAGCGACACGCCGATACCCGCAATAAACAGCAGCGGCTTGCGCCCAAACCGATCCGCCAGCATCCCCGCGATCGGTTGCAGGCAGAACGACCAGACCAGCGCTGCTGCAATGATCAGTGTCGCGGTGCGCTTGTCAAAGCCCGCGCTGTTGATCAGATATTTGAGCATGTAGGTGGTAAACGCATAGGACGCGAGCCCGCCGCCGCCCGACATCATCGCCACCAATATGCACGATTTGCGGTGGTCGCGCCACAGGATGCGCAACGAGCTATGCTCGCGCGTCTGGTCGATCCCGGCAAATGATTTTGTCTCGGTCATCGTCCGCCGCAGGAGGAACACCAGCACCGCAAGGATCGCCCCGATGACAAAAGGTATCCGCCAGCCCCAGTCGCCCAGCTGCGCTTCGCTCAGCGTCGCTTGCAGGATCAGCGCGGTGATGATCGCCAGCAGCTGCCCGCCGCTCAATGTCGCATATTGAAAGCTCGACCAGAAGCCGCGCCGGTCCGCCGGGGCCATTTCGGACAGATAGGTCGCGCTCGAGCCATATTCGCCGCCGACCGACAGCCCCTGGATCATCCGCGCCAGCACAAGCATGACCGGCGCGGCAACGCCGACCTGTGCGTAGGTTGGCGCGAAGGCAATCATCAGCGAGCCGACAGCCATCATGATCACCGACAGCGTCAGCCCCGCCTTTCGCCCATGCTTGTCGCCGTAAATCCCCATCACCCACGCGCCGATCGGCCGCATCAGGAACCCGGCGGCAAAGATCGCGGCCGTGTTGAGCAACTGCGCGGTCGCGTCGCCCTTGGGGAAAAAGACCGGCGCGAAATAGATGGCGAAGGTGGCGTAAGCGAACCAGTCATACCATTCGACAAGGTTGCCCGCCGAGCCCGCGACGATCGATTTCAGGCGTTTGGTATCGATGCTCATCTGTGCGGCTTATGCGACGGAGTGCCGATATGCCAAGCCCGGTGCGACTTGTGCGGCAGGCGTGTTGTCCGTTAGTGCACTGTCGATGAAAAAAACACCGCTTACCCTGAGCCTGTCGAAGGGCTGTCCTACTTGGTGCGCTGGTCAAGAAAGAAGGACAGGGCTTCGACAAGCTCAGCCTAATCGGTTTTGGGTTGGGCTTGCTCCTCTACTGGCCGTCGTCGCCTGCGTGCAGCCCCCGGCGCCAATGCCACAACCTCGCCCCGCCCCACCTGTCACGCGACCGGCGCCAACGCCGCCGCCTGCCCCCGCGACCAACTGGAGCGACCGCGCCCCTGCCCCCGGCGTCTGGATTTACACGCGCGATGGCCGCGGCAGCATCGCGCGGTTCGGGCAAGCAGGCACCGACGCGCTGTTCACGATCCGTTGTGAAGCGACCGGCGCGCGCATTTTCGTCTCGCGCCCCGGCAGCGTGGCGGCACGAATGACGCTCCGTTCGACCAGTGGTGCGAAAGCCTATGACGCGCTGCCGACCAGCGGCCCGCCATCCTATGTTGCCGCCGAACTGATGGCGCGCGATCCGCAACTTGACGCGCTCGCTTTTAGCCGGGGGCGCATCCTGATCGGCCTCGACGGCGCGGGCGACCTGATCCTGCCGATCTGGCCTGAATTCACCCGCGTCGTCGAGGATTGCCGGGGGTAGGACGCGTTTGTCCAAGTCCGCATGGCTGAGCCTGTCGAAGCCCTGTCCTTCTGCTGCGTCGTTGCACCAAAAGAAGGACAGCCCTTCGACAAGCTCAGGGATACGGTTTGAATTAAACCATCCTCAATTCATCTCGAACCGGACTGTCATCGTCCGCCATTCTTGAAACGCCACGCCGTCCCGCGTCGCAGGCGCGAATTTCCAGTGTTTCAGCGCCCAGTCGCGCGTCGCGGCAAAGAAAGCATCCTGATCGACGTTCACGGCTTCGATGCGCAGCGGGCGGCCATCGACGCCAACGAGGACGCGCACTGTGACTGCGCCTTCGATATTCAGCCGCTGCATCCCCGGCGGATAGGGCGGCTGGGCGTTGCGACCAACGAAGCGCGGGCCGACAATGACCGGATCCTTGGGCGGATCGACGGGGAAAATCTCGATCCCGCCCCCAAGACCTTCGCCTGTGCCGGCACCAGCGAGCGGGCCCGGATCGCCCGTCAGCGCCGGACCCGCGTCACCGGGCTTGCTTGGCACGCGGCGCTCGACACGGTCGACCGGTAACGCCGTTTTCGTTTTTACTTTCGGCGTCGCTTCATCGACCACCTCGGGCGGGATCGTCGGCGCGGGCACATTATAACCCTCCAGCGGCTTGTTAAATCGTTCAACGACCGTCGGCGCGATCAACATCAGCGCGCCGATCCCGGCGACATGAATGGCAATCACGGCAACCATCGCGCCGGGCCGTGGCTTGGTTTCGAGATACCCGTTGGACTGCATAATACCCTCCTACTTGGCGGCATCACGGTCGCACCGCTCTGACGAAAGATGTTACAACATTACATGAAACTGTAAAGAGGCGCTGAAACGCCGAATTTCAGGGATTTATAGAAAATGCGCGGGCAAACCGCAGACCCTGAATCATGACGGATAAATTTATTTTCGAAAAGTCCTTGATCGCGAGTCGCGAATGACTCATGTTCCGTCAGTGTCCAACGCAGGGCACATTCATATCAACTAGCGAAAGGAGGTGATCCGATGTCTCATGGTTCAGCAAGTGGCACGGGTAATTTCGTTCGGGAGCTGCGCGGCTAAGGCAAAAACCTTGGTTGCCCATGGTCTCCCGGGCTAGAGATTCATCTCCGGCCGCTGACCATGTTAGGGGTTGCCGATCCGAAAGGGTCGGCAACCTTTTTCATTTGTGGGGGTTGGGCGACGGGTTTGTTGTTGGGTGCGGCCTGTCGGCTTTTGAGCCTCGATACCCGATTTCAGACTTTTCCTTTATCGTCGCCCCGCACTTGATGCGGGGTTTGGCTTTTCTCTGTGGTGCCAGTGCCAAGGTTAGCCAAGCCCCGTGTCAAGCACGGGGCGACGGCAGGTTTTAGGGGCATCGATGCAACCTTCGAACGTCGGAAAACTTGTCGCAAACCGTCGCCTCAGCAACCCCTTTCCTACACAATATGTTCATACTATGTTCAATTCTGAACCTGTGCACCCCGCTCTTTCAAATCGTCAGTCCCGCCGACCATCCGCCGCAATTTCGCGACATCGCCATCGTGAGAACTTCGAGAACTTCGCTGCCGCCCGGAAAATTTTCGCATAGCCTCCATAGTGTAACCTTTGTAACCTTTGCCCCCTCAACAAATCCCCCGCCGCGCCCCATCTTTGCTATTCCGGCGCCGAACGCCTATATGAGAATCGCTGAACGTCGCCTGCGACGGATACGGGTGCGCTTTGGCTCCCCTTTGTCCCACACTTGCTTCACGACGCCGGGATGTCTCGCTTTTGATACATGCCCGTCACAAATGGGACAAAGGATACCCAATATGATCACCGGAACAGTTAAATTTTTCAATGCCGATAAAGGCTATGGCTTCATCGCGCCCGAAGGCGGCGGTGGCGATGCGTTCGTTCACATTTCGGCTGTGGAGCGCGCAGGCCTCCGCACGCTCGATAAGGATCAGCGCGTGACCTACGAACTCGAAACCGACAAGCGCGGCAAGACTTCGGCTGTCAACATCCAGGCTGCCTAATAAATACCGCCGGGCGGGTTCGCTCGCCCGGCATATTACTTTTGACATGAAAGCCCGCACTCTATGTCGACTCTTGAATTCTACCGCGGACAAATGATCAAGGCACAGTCTGAGGCCGATGCTGCCGTGCTTGATAATGTTCGTGACCGTTGTTTGCGTGCCAAAGCGGCGTGGGCCGACATGGCCGACCGCATCGAACGCACCGACGCCATGCGCGCGGGCCGGGCCGCGAGTGCCGTTCCCGCCTAAACGACTTTCTGATGGACGACCGCCATCCCGAGGTCGGGATACCACGCGCGTGCGCTGTCGCCGGGGTCTTGTGACATCGGGACAACCGCAAGCTGCCGGTTTACCTTCGACCGGTGGTGCATCCGCGCGGTGTTTTCCTGACCGACATAACAGCCCTTGGTAAAGCTGACGCCGTTAAACGCGCGGGCGTTACATTCGAGCCACAGCGTCTTGTCCTGCCCGAGCTCCGCGACCCCCTCGGTCACGCCGAGCGACAAGCGGTGCGCCAGCCAGCCATCGGCAGGTTCATCCGCAGGGCCAATCCAGCGATGCCCCAATGCCGCCAGCCGCGGATCGGGAACGCCCGGAGTGCCATCGACTGACCAATGCACCGCAAGGTCAGTCCGCTCAATTTTTATCGGTCGCCGCAGCCGATAAAGCGACAAGCGCCGGACCAGCGCATCAGCCTGCGCTGCCTCGCAATCGATCAGCAAGTTCTCGCCATCAGCCCACACAATAAAATCAAACAAGGCTTTGCCCTGCGGCGTCAGCAACCCCGCCCAGACAGGCAAGTCGCCCGACACATCGTTCGTCACCAGCCCCTGCAGGAACTCGCGCACATCCTCCCCGGACAAGCGGATAACAGCGCGGTCGATCAGGGTGGTTTTGGCCATGACCATCCGTTAGGAGCTTCGGCATGAAAGACCAAGTGAGCAGCATTACCATCCGCCGTCCCGACGACTGGCATGTCCATTTGCGCGACGGCGATATGCTCAAAGCGGTTGCGCCCTATACCGCGCGGCAATTTGCGCGGGCAATTGTCATGCCCAACCTGTCGCCCCCCGTCACGACGGTCGAGGCCGCCGCCGCATACCGGGCACGCATCGTCGCAGCAGCTCCGGGGCTGACGCCGCTGATGACAGCCTATCTGACCGATGCCGCCAACCCCGCCGAACTGACACGCGGCCATAGCGACGGTGTCTTCACGGCTGCCAAGCTCTACCCCGCGCATGCCACCACCGGATCGGCGCATGGCGTCACCGACGTTGCCAATCTCTATCCCGCATTGGAAGCGATGCAGCGGATCGGCATGCCGCTGCTCGTCCACGGCGAGGTCACTGACCGGGACGTCGACATTTTTGACCGCGAGGCGGCCTTTATCGAGCGGACATTGGCCGGACTCGTCCGTGATTTCCCCGTGCTGAAAATCGTGTTCGAACATATCACCACGGTCGATGCCGTGGATTTCGTGAACGCCAGCGGCCCCAACGTCTCGGCGACAATCACGCCGCAGCATCTGATCCTCAACCGCAATGCGATGTTCGACGGCGGCATTCGCCCGCATGCCTATTGCCTGCCCGTCATCAAGCGCGAGATGCACCGGCTTGCCCTGCGCGCCGCTGCGACTTCGGGATCACCCAAATATTTCCTCGGCACCGACAGCGCGCCGCACGTCGTTGCCGCCAAGGAAACCGCTTGTGGCTGCGCGGGCATTTTCAACGCGCCTTATGCGCTTGAAAGCTATGCGACCGTGTTTGATGAGGAAGGTACGCTCGACAAACTTGAAGGCTTCGCGTCCGAATATGGCCCGCGTTTTTACGGGTTACCGCTCAACGAGGGCACAGTGACGCTGGAGCGCACATCACAGGCAGTGCCGGACCACCTTGCCGGAGTCGTTCCGTTTCATGCGGGCGAAACGATCGGCTGGCAATTCTGCCTCTAGAACGGCAGCCACTTACTTTTTTCGCTGAACTTCATGTAGCCGATATTCGCGCCGAGCCGCATGCCGACACCCAGCCGGATCGGGATCAGGACAACATCGCCGCGCCGCAGATAAGTCGCGGAGAATCCCCCGACGAAATAGGCACGCCCCTCGACTTGGGGAAAGCGCTTGTAGAGATCCTGGCTGTCATAAAGATTATAAGCGAGCGTAAAAACTTTCGTCGCGTCCCCGCCCACGTCAAAGCCGATCGACGGCCCCGTCCAATAGACCGGGCGTTGCCCTTCGACAGTGTGCTGCATCGTCCCCGATCCATAGCGCAGGCCAACAACAAACGCGCCGGATGCTTCACGCCCTGCGATGTAGGCATTGGGTTCGCCCTGATCCTTCAGGATTTTTTCGACGATCCCGGCAAGACCCGCTGCGCCTTTACCGAAAACGCCTTCCGCTGCACCGATCACATCGTCTTTCTTGTATGTCGGTGCCGCCTGCGTTGCGATGGCACTTGTTGCCGCATCGCCGGTTGTCGACGTTGTCGAAACAGGTGGTGCGCCCGCATCGACCGGCATTGTCGTTGTATCGGTCGGCGGCGTCGTCGGTGGTGCCATCGGCGTTTGCGTTGCGTAACCACGCTCGCCGGGCAACGGCGCGACGTCGGCTTGGGCAGCAGCTTCATTCGGATCGACCGCGCGGATTTGCGCCAGTGCCGGTGTCGCAGCCATTGCAAACAAGGCAGCAAAGCCGGCGAAGATTTTCGTGCGCATATCGGTTCACCTTCAAAAACGCTCAATTCGTCGTTGCTTATGCGCGCCTTGGCTGTCCATGCAATGAACCGCACGGTGACTCGAGTCGATTTCGCGCCAGTTCGCGCCAGAACGCCTAAATTTGCCAGCTCTTATAAATTTGGTTCCCAGTTGAACCCTTGATCGGCTCTCGCTATAGGCCTGCGCTTCGCCGCCAGGTCCGGAGACGTGGGTGAGTGGCTGAAACCAACGGTTTGCTAAACCGTCGTGCCGAGTAATCGGCACCGCGAGTTCGAATCTCGCCGTCTCCGCCAGCGCGCCAAGGGCCGAATATGTTTTGCGGTAGCAAATCGCCAGCAAGAGTGGTTTCCGCCCTGCTCATCAACGGCAGGCAGTGACCAACATCCGTCTTGGTTGTATTCATATGCCGGATACACAATCTGGCCTATCTGGTGCTGCTCGTATCATGGCCGCGCTCTTGCAGAGCGACGATTGGCAAAGCTGGACCGAATTTGCCCCGCCATCATCGACTTCGAAACGGCGCAAATTTGAACCCATTATCCGCCGGACGGATAATTCTATGGTCAGGATCACCGCAGAGCGAAGAGTAAGGGAAACGAGCCGCATCATATTGATGGCTGCCGATATGCCAACATCAATCCATCTGTGGAGCATATTTGAATGCAGCATCTTCGGACGCAAATCGTAATTGCCGGTGCAGGGCCCGTTGGAACCGTTGCTGCATATTACCTGGCCAGCGAGGGCGTCGATGTCATTCTGCTCGAAGCTGGCAATGATTGTGCTCAAGACCTGAGAGCATCGACATTCCACCCACCGACGCTCGAAATGCTTGATCGGTTCGGCATAACCGAAAAACTCGTGGCGCAGGGGTTGAAGGCCCCGATCTATCACTTTCGCGAACGCAGTTCGGGCGAGATCATCGATTTTGATCTGCGTGAAATTTCAGATGTAACGCGGTTCCCGTTCCGCGTTCAGTGCGAGCAATATCATCTGTCTCGGATGCTGGCAGAAGGCGTCCGGAATATGCCCGGGGCCGATGTTCGCTTCGATCATCACGTTGTCGGATTTGATCAGGACCAGGACGGCGTCGATGTCTTTGCCGAAACGTCCAATGCCATTGTCCAAATCCGGGCAGACTATTTGATCGGCGCGGACGGATCGAACAGCATCGTGCGCAAATGGTTGAACACAGGGTTCGACGGTTTTACGTACCCTGAAAAATTCCTGTGCTACACCACAACCGAGCGGCTGGAAGCGACGCTGCCGAATTTGTGCCACGTCAATTATGTTTCCGATCCGACCGAATGGATGGTCTTGCTGAAAGTACCGTCGCTGTGGCGCGTGCTGGTGCCGGCAAAGGGGGATCAGCCCGATGAAGAGTTGCTCGCCGATGCCAAGAAAAATGATGTGTTTGGCCGCTTGCTTGGCGACAGCGAACGGGTGGAAACGGCACACCGCACGATCTACCGTGTCCACCAACGCGTGGCGCAGCGCTTCGTGCAGGGCCGCGTTGCGATCATCGGCGATGCCGCCCATTTGAACAACCCGATCGGCGGCTTTGGCATGAACAGCGGCATTCATGATGCCTATAATATCTGTGACAAATTGGTTCGAATTTACAAAAAAGGCGGTGATGCATCCAGCTTGCTCGATATGTTCGAGCGGCAGCGCCGGACGACCACCCATGATTTCATTCAGGCGCAGACGATCCGGAATATGGCCTATCTTTCCGACGGCAATGCCGCCGAACATGAAAAACGCAAGTGCGAGATGCGGCGTATCCACGCGGACGAAGGCGAGAGGCGCAATTATCTTTTGCGGCAATCGATGATCCAAAGTCTGGAGCAGGAAAAGGAACTCGCCTGATGCCGTCCACGCCGCGCGCTTTATCCGATAGCCTCGGCTATCGACGGTTGTTCGGTGTTTTGGGGCCATCGACCAACACCATTGTGCAGCCCGATTTTGACGATATGCGGCCGCGCGGCGTTACCAATCATTATAGCCGAATCGTCGTTGAGGACGCGCAAGCGATATCCGACGAAACCTTCATGGCCGGGACGCTGGAGATATCGCGCAACATGCTGGAGGCAGTGCGCGGTGTGATGACATGCAACCCGGATTATCTTGTCATGGGGATGTCGGCGATTACCTTTTATGGCGGTGCGGCGGCGGCGCGAAACTGGCGCGAGACTATCGAGCGCGAGTGCGGGCTGAAGCTGAGCACGGGCTCACAATCCTTGATTGAGGCCTTCAACGCCTACGGCGGCATCAAGAAGATCGCCGTCCTCTCTCCTTATTATCCATCAGCCAATACCCAGGTCGCGAATTTCATGGCGGATCATGGCATCGAAACCGTCCGCGACACCTGCCTGCGCTGCCCCACTTGGACATCCATCGCGCACGTGCCGACGTCCACCTTGCGCGAAGAATTGCAACGACTTGACGGTGATGATGTCGATGCGCTGGTGCAGGTCGGCACGAACCTGTCGATGATCCAGCTCGCAGCTGCGGCAGAGCTCTACTTGGGGAAACCCGTGATCGCGATCAATACCGCAACCTATTGGAATGCTCTGCGCCAGAATGGCATAATGGACCAAAAGCTGGGCTTCGGTCGGCTGATGCAAGACTATTAGGGTCAGGACCTGTTAAATTCACGGTCGTGACAGGGGGAGATTTGTCTCGTGGATAGGCGCGCGTGCAGCGGGATAGCTCTTGCTATCGCGCAAGCGTGCAACGCCGCCACGGGACAAATCTCCCCCTGCCCGCAGGGTGGCATCCATAAGGGCGATCTGCCGCGTCGAGAACGCTCACCGTGGCAAGGGCCACGCTTTCACGCCCTCTCCTTGCATATCACCCCTTCTGGATGCCATCACGA
>JAYUQI010000013.1:0-5772 GCA_043756805.1 Sphingomonas sp. | reverse complement strand
TCGAATCCGCCGGCGTGCTGCCGCCGGCCATGCGCGAGATGGTGATCGACCGCGCCAGCGCGGTCGACACCGGCCCGCTGGCCCTGGAGGACCTGAAGCGGCGGGCGCTCGCGCGGCTGGGGCTGGCGGATGAGGATGCGCGCGACGACGTTGTCGAATTGCGGCAGCTGCTCAAAGCGTGGCGCGATGCGAAGAAATCGGCGCGCAATGCGGTGATCGGCTGGGTCGTGCGCGTGGCGCTTGCGCTTGTGCTGGTCGGAATTGCCCTCAAGACCGGGCTGTATGCGCTGGTGACGGGTTAAATCTGGTTCGCGCAGAGGCGCAGAGAGCGCCGAGGCAGCGCCTCTGGTCCGATCAGCGCACTCTCTCGGCGTCCTCTGCGCCTTTGCGCGAACATTCTTTCTTTGGGAATTGATTATGCGGTTTGCGGGGTATGCGGCGGTTTTTGACCGGGTGGATCGGGGCGGAGATGTGGTGCGGCGCGGGGCGTTTCAAACCGTCCTTCGACAGGCTCAGGACTGCGGTGGTTTCAAGACGATCCCGCTGTTGTGGCAGCATGACCGGGCGCGGCCGATTGGCGAGATCGAAATGCTGGCCGAAGATGCCAAGGGGCTGTGGCGCGGACGGCGGGGGACCGAGTGGGCGGTTGCGACACACCCAATAAATGCGCCGTTTCTGTTGTTAGAGGCAATATCATTGGCTCGATTGAGCATCTCGGCGGCCGTGGCCAGCGTCCGGGTCATGGCTGTCGGCGTTGGCGATGTCACGGGCGCGGTTGCAAACGGGCCCGCCGAGATTGGCGCCAGTGTCCGACCCCTGTCGCCGGTCTCTATGACCGCGACGCCTTCCGGGGGCGACTTGCTGATCGGATGGACAAGGCGCTCGCGTGATGGCTGGCGCTGGCGTGATCTCGTCGATGTGCCGGTTGGCGAAGAAGGCGAGCGATATCGCGTGACCAAGGTTGTCACCGGGCGGCCTGATCTGATCGTGGAAACTATTATTCCGACATGGACCTATGCGTCAGCGGAGCGCGCGGCAGACGTGGCGGCAGGTGCCACGATGGCAGCGATCTCGGTCGTGCAGATCGGCGCGTTCAGCGTGTCGAAGGCTGCGTCGATCACGGTTCCCACAACTTGAGGAGATTATCATGGCCTTGCAATCCGATCGGTTGAAGCTTCCGCTCATGGCTGCAGCGCAGGCGCAGAAGGAAGTCACCCATAATGAAGCGCTGGCGCTGGCCGATATTGCAGTCCAAGCGGTGGTGCAGTCCGTCGCACCGGCGACGGTTCCGACCTCACCCTTACCGGGGCAATGCTGGATCGTCGGCACCGCGCCGAGCGGCGCGTGGGCCGGACAGGCAGGCGCGATTGCCGCTTGGACATCCGGCGGCTGGCGGTTTGTCGCCCCATTTCAGGGAATGATGGCGTGGAGCATCGCGGACGGCGTCACAGTCCGGCGGACAGCATCGGCATGGACGGTCGGTGCTTTGACGGCCGCGACGCTTTTTGTGGGTGACCAGCAAGTGGTCGGCAGCCGTCAGCCCCGTGTCATTGGGCCAAGCGGCGGTACGACGGTCGATACACAGGCGCGCGCCGCCATTGCTGCTATCCTTGCCGGTCTGGAAACACATGGATTGTTTTCAGCGACTTGACGAACATGCAACCTTTCGCGATTTAGTCAGTTACCGTATCGACTTCACAACAGTAGCGTTTCCAGACTGCGACATTTAGGCAACAGTTTTGCTCAATTGATGCTTGCGCGGAAACAATGCTTTGAGTAGTGGATTATCGCTGTCCTAGTGACAAAATTGAAAGGGGTTTATTATGCGGAAAATGGCTATCGCAGTTGCGCTCGCCTCCACCGCCATCGCAGCACCCGCACTCGCGCGGAATGATGCATGGTATATCGGTGTCGAAGGCGGTGCCATGATCGTCGAAGACATCAAGCTCAACATCGGCGCTCTGCCGGCTGCTGGGTCGGTCGATCATAAGTTCGGTTATGACGTCGATGGCATCATCGGTTATGACTTCGGCAGCTTCCGCATGGAAGCTGAAGTCGGCTACAAGCAGGCGCAAGTCGAGGGCTATTCAAGCTCGACGACCACACGTCGCGGTGGCACGTTGGCAAACGCGGCAGCGGGAACATTCCCCGGTGCTGCCGGTCGCACGTCGGCGCTTAGCTTCATGCTCAACGGTCTGCTTGATTTCGGCGACGATGACGCACTCAACGGCTTTGTTGGCGGCGGTGCCGGTGTGGCCCGTGTCAAGCATAGCAATTATGCCATCAATCCTGCCGGTAATTTCCTCGACGATTCGGACACCGGATTTGCCTATCAGGCAATTGCCGGTATCCGTGCGCCGTTGACCGACAACATTGACGTTGGCCTGAAGTATCGTTTCTTCAACGTTGATGGCGTTGACACGATTGATGCACTGGGTCGTGCAAACCGCGGTCGTTTCCGTTCGCACAGCATCCTCGGCAGCTTCATCTACAACTTTGGCGAAAAGGCTGAGCCGATGGCTCCTCCTCCGCCGCCAGCACCGGCTCCAGAGCCAGCACCACCGCCGCCGCCACCAGCAGCTGCAGTCTGCTCGCCCGGACCCTATATCGTGTTCTTCGAATGGGATAAGTCGGACATCACGCCTGAAGCAGGGTCGATCCTCGACAACGCCGTCACCGCTTATGGTGATTGCGGTCAGGCTCAGGTCATGCTTGCCGGTCACGCCGACAAGTCGGGCACGCCCAAGTACAACCTTGGTCTCTCGCAGCGTCGTAACGATGCGGTTCAGAGCTATCTGACCAGCAAGGGCATCCCAGGCGGCGTCATCACGACGAAGGCCTTCGGCGAAGGCGCACCACGCGTCGAAACCGCAGACGGCGTTCGCGAACTTCAGAACCGTCGGGTGGAAATCCAATACGGTCCGGGTTCGGGCATGTAATCAAACCTTCGGGTTTGGAAATTTTGGGGCCGGTCGAAAGATCGGCCCCTTTTTTTGTGCATGTTTCCGCTTGAAGCGAGCCCGAACTTCGGCGCACACTCTCGGTTGATAAGTGAGGGTGCATGACCGAGACACAAACGATCCCCGCGCCGAAAACGGTGCCGCTGCTGGGCAATCTGCATCAAATTCCGAAGGCAGGCCTGATCGGCCATCTCCTCGATGTCTCACGCGATTTTGAAGACCCGGGGATATTCAAACTGAAGTTCGGCAGTCGTGTCGGCATTTTCGTAACACATCCCGATCTTGTCGCCGAACTGTGCGATGAGACGCGCTTTCGCAAAATTCCGGGGCCGGGCCTTCGCGTTGTCCGCAAATTTGCCGGTGATGGTCTGTTTACGGCGTTCAGCGAGGAAGCGAACTGGGGCAAAGCGCACCGTATCCTTTTGCCGGCGTTCAGCCAGCGCGCGATGCGCGGCTATTACGACAATATTCTCGAAGTCTGTGACCAGCTGATCGCGAAATGGACCGGGCTTGCCGGGCAGGATGTTGTTATTGCCGACGATATGACGCGGTTGACGCTCGACAGTATTGCGATTGCCGGATTCGGCCACCGCTTTGACAGTTTTGCGCACGACGAAATCGATCCCTTTCTCGAAAGTCTCGCGAGCGCGCTTGGCGAGTCACTGAACGTGATCACGCGCCTGCCGATCCAGCAGAAATTCGCCAAGAAATCGACGGCACAGTTCAATGCCGATATTGCGGCGATGAATAGCCTCGTTGACGGCATCATCGCGGATCGCCGGGCGAATCCGTCCGACGCGCGCGACTTGCTGAACCTGATGCTGACCGCGGCTGACCCTGAAACGGGCGAGACGCTCGACGATATCAACATCCGCTATCAGGTTCTGACATTCCTTATCGCCGGGCATGAAACGACGTCGGGTCTGCTGACCTTTGCGTTCATGGAAATGCTGAAAGCACCGGCCGTTCTCGCGCAGGCCTATGCCGAGGTCGATCGTGTACTGCCCGGCGATACGCGTCCTGCATACGAGCATCTCGCGCACTTCAAAGTTATCGAGCGGATCGTCAAGGAAACACAGCGACTGTGGCCGACGGCGCCTGCCTTCTCCGTGGGACCCTTTGAAGACGAGATCATCGGCGGCAAGTGGCGGATGCGCAAGGACAGACCGGTCAACATCTATGCGCCGGGATTGCAACGCCATCCCGACGCATGGAATGACCCGCTGGAGTTCGACATCGACCGCTGGCTGCCCGACGCCGAAGCAATGCACCATCCGCATGCCTACAAGCCGTTTGGCAATGGTGCGCGTGCGTGCATCGGGCGACAGTTTGCGCTGGTCGAGGCCAAGCTGGCGATTGCGATGATCCTGCAGAAGTTCGCGGTGTCCGACCGCCACGGTTATCGCCTGACGCTCAAGGAAACACTGTCAATCAAGCCCGATGATTTCAAAGTCCGGTTGCGGTTGCGCGCCCCCCATGAACGCCTCAGCATTACCGAGCCGGTGAATATTTCCAATGTCGTTACAGATATTGGCAGCGCGGCGGGTGCCGGACAGCGGCTGTCGGTCATCTATGGAACAAGCCTGGGAACGGCGCGCGATATTGCCGAGGAAATTGTCGAACGAGCGAGTGCAGACGGCTTTGAAGCCCGCGCGGTATCGATGGATGAAGCGCTGAACACACTGCCCGAGGATCGGGTGATTGTTGCGGTGACGGCGACCTATAACGGGCGTGCGCCCGACAGTGCACTTGCCGCCGAGGCCGCGATTGATGCGGGGCAGTTCGCGGGGGCAAAATGGCCCGATACGCGCTTTGCTGTGCTTGGCATCGGCAATAGCCAGTGGCCCAATTATCAGGCGTTTCCCAAAAAGATTGATGCCGCATTCGAGGCCACAGGTGCCCAGCGGTTGTGCTCGCGCGGCGAGGCCAACGGCGATGGTGACTTTGATGGCGGCGTTGCGATCTTTCTCAAGGATCTTTGGGCGGCGCTTGGTGCAAAGGGTGAGGCGGTCAAGGCGAGCGGCCTTTCGCTGCAAGTCGTCGATGGCCGCGATGCGCGGGCGGCCGTGTTGCCCGACCAAGCGGTTGAGATGGAGATCACGCGCAATGAAGAGATGGTGCATCCCGGCGACGGTCTTTGGGATTTTGCACAGGAAGCACCACGCGGATCAACACGGTTCATTACGATCAAAATGCCCGAGGGGCAGGTCTATGCTGCGGGCGACCACATCGCCATTTATGCGCGCAATCGCAAGGAGCATGTTGATCTTGCGATCGAGCGCTTGGGCGTTGAGGGGGCGATGCAAGTCGTGCCGTCGGGGGCGAGTGGACGCTTCCGTCATTTGCCGATCGGGCGGACGGTCACAGTGCGGCAATTGCTGACGGATTTCGTCGAGATTCAGGATCCGATGCCGCGCCGTGCAATTGACATTGTGCTACAACAAACCCGCTGCCCGAATACAAAGGCAGAACTGGCAAAGCTCAGCGATGATGTGCTGTGGCAAAGCGAGATTGCCGAGAAGCGGATGACGCTGCTTGGGCTGCTGGTCAAATATCCTGCGGTCGAAATCAGCCTCGACAGTTTTGTCGAACTGTCGTCGGCAATTGCGCCGCGCTTTTATTCGATCGCGTCGTCGCCCTTGGTCAGCCCGAATGCTGTCGATTTGATTGTGGGCACTGTCCATGCGCCCGCATGGTCGGGCATCGGCACGCATCAGGGATTTGCGTCAACGCATATGCGCGATCTCCAGCCCGGCGAGCATGTGTTTGGCTATGTCCGTCGCCCCAATCCGCCTTTTGCACCGCCGCAGGA
>JAYUQI010000012.1:0-5785 GCA_043756805.1 Sphingomonas sp. | reverse complement strand
GGCGATAGGCCCATTCAAAACCGAGCCTTTGGATCAGGCGCGGCGCGCGGGTCTGGCGGCCCGTCAAAAAGTCGATGGACGCACCAATGCTCAGCGCGACGCCCGATGTTGCGCCGAGTTCGCGCGCGCGATGCAGCAGGATTTCGCCCTGCGGATTGCCGACGGCGACGAAGATGAAGCGGCAGTTTGCATTGCAGATAAAGCATGCGGCGGCGTCCATCGCGTCGGCGTTGTGGAGCATGCCCATCGGCGGCATGTGCTGGATAATCTCGATGCCCCGCGTGATTGGCGCGAGGTCGGCAATACTATTGTCGTCGCCGCCGATCAGCGCGATCCGGTCGCCGCTTCTGAGAAAGCTGGCAAAGATTGCTGCGGTGAGGTCGCTGCCCGGCACCACATCGAGCCTTATTCCGCGCAACTTGGCCAGACGCGCCAAGATGCGGCTGTCGCATAAACACAGGTCTGCATCACGAATGGCCAAGGCGTAGCGCTCGCCCAGCGGCGTGCCCGCCAGTTTGTCCATGCGGACGATATGATCGACATTGGGTGTGATGATCGTCGTAAATTGCGGCAAATCCGATGCGGTCTGAATCCTCGCGATCGTGCCGTCCCAGTCCAGGTTGGTGAAATCGACGCCGACAAACCGCGTCGCTGCCCGATCAATAGGCATTTTTGTCCCAGATCAGCCGGAACACCGTTTCGATGATGATCCGGATGTCGAGGAATGGCGACCAGTGCTCGATATAGTAAATGTCATATTCGACGCGGCGCCGGGCACGCACGAGATCGGCAATCTCGCCGCGCAGCCCGCGAACCTGCGCTAGACCCGTGATGCCCGGTTTGACACGGTGGCGCGCGGCATAACCCTTTACAGCATCGAAATAATAAGCGTCCTCGACCCGCATTTTGGTGGCATGCGGGCGCGGTCCGACGATCGACATGTCACCCTGCAGGACGTTTACGAGCTGCGGCAGTTCATCGATGCTGAACCGGCGGATGAACGCCCCCACGCGCGTCACGCGGGCATCGCCCTTGACCGTGCGCTGTGCGCCGCTCTCATCCTGCGTATCGACATACATCGACCGGAACTTGAGCACTTCGATTTCCGAATTGTTGAAGCCAAAACGCAACTGGCGAAACAGGATCGGCCCGGGGCTTTCGAGGCGGATGGCAATGGCCGTGATCAGCAGCAGTGGCGAGAGGACAATGAGACCAATTGTGGCCAGCGCATAATCCTGAAGATTCTTGCCAACCAGATCGAAGTCACGCACCGGTCGGCGCAGCAAAGTCATCACCGGAAGCGAGCCGATGACGCCCAGCCGGAAGCTTGACCGCAGCTCGACAATTTCGCGCGACAGCACGCAGACATCGATTGATACGGCACTGAGCTGTTCGATGATCCGGTCGAGTCGTTCCTGCCCGACCTGCGGCAGGGCGATGATGACCTGATCAAGATCACCCTGGCGGGCCATTTCGAGAATCTCGGCAAAGCCGCCGACGAAAGCCACGCTGCGGTGCGCAGTCCGGTCTGCGCGTTCACCACGGTCATCGGCAAAGCCGACGATTTTGAGATGGGGCAGCCGTTCGAGTTCAAGCAAATCGACGACGCGGCCGACAATGCTGTGGTCCGCGCCGTAAATGACAACGCGCTGGCCGATGACGCCCTTTTCCATCAGCAACCACGCCATCCGCCGGAATGGCATGCGGCTCAACATGAGCAAGGTTGCGCACGTGGCGACATAGATGCCGGTCATGCCGGTCGACATCGCGCCCGTCGACCGCAGCTGTGTCGCGGTCAGCCCCGTCAGCAGCAGGGCAATGACGAAGTCATACACGCCGCCTTGGCCAGCGTCGGCGCCTTGTCCGCGAAATGTCGTGTAGCCGTCGCGCGAAATACGGATCAGGAAATAGTTGATCGCCAAAATGATGGCGGCGTTCATGTGCAGCGGTTCATCAATCCCGCGGTCAAAAATGCTGTGATAAATCGCGATTGCCGCGAAGAAAGCGACGATGAAACAGATTACATCGGATGCGACGCCCAGAGTCGTCAGCAGGTTCGATGTGAATCGCATCCGCCGCCGCCGCGGCTCCGGTGGGTGCTCGTCCAGCGGTAACGCGGCTTGTGGCGCAATCGGGTCCGACAGATCGTTCATTGCTTGTCCGTCGGCAGCGGGCTGAACAGGCCGCGCATCTTGAACGGGCGCGACGGATTGGAGAAGCTGTAATCACGCAATGCCATTTCATAGCGTCGCTTGGCGCTGATCGCGCAGCCCTCGTTATTCATTTTATTGCAGGCCGATGCGAGGACACTCCATGCCCAGGGCTGCGCGGTATTGCTGTCAGCAAAAGTCCGCGCGGCGGCAAGGGCGGTGGCATTATCCCCGACCGATTGGAGATGATCCATATAAGCCGTCAGCGCGCGGCGACTGCGCGGCATATCACGAACGGCTTCGGCAAGCACCTGGCGCACGCGCAACGGCTGTTCGCTGGCAGCGTAGGATTGGGCCAGTATCAGGCGCGCCGTCAGGTTTGACCCGTCGGCGATTATCGCGTTTTGCGCGTCGGCATTGGCGCGCTCCAGCTTGCCCGCTGCCAAGGCCCATTTTGCGCGCAACATCAAGGCATTCGGATCTTGCGCTGCGCCGGTATCGGCCAGCACCTTGTTCACAAGCGCTTCGGCTTCGGCCCGCCGCCCCAGCCCGTCGAGCGCGACAGCATAAAGTCCGCGGTCCGCATCGGCCGCGCCGGCGCCATAGGTAATCAGCGTTGCCGCCCGCGCAAATTCCTTGCGCGTCAGCAGATACTGTCCCGCCGCCGAGCGCAGCGGCGATCCTCCCATTTTCGTCAGCCGGTCATCGAGATAAGCCGGCCGGTCCGTCGGCTCGACATTGTCATACATCTCGAAGGCCCAGGCGATGAATTTCCCGTCGGCGCGTTTTTTAACAACAGCATCGGACCAAATCTTGCGCGCCGCATCAATCTGGCCGGTGCGATAAAGCACATTGCTGTAGTCGAGCGCGAGTTCGAAATTATCCTTCTGCACCTCTAGTAGCCCGGGAAACACCGACAGCATGCCCGCGACATCGCCCTTGGCACGATAAAGCTGGAGCAGCGCGGAATTGATGCTGGGTTGCCCCGCCGCTGTCGCCTGTGACGATTTGAGCATTTTGATGGCATCATCGACCTTGCCCTGCACGGCGATCGCGCGTGCCTTCAGCAAAACGCCTGTGTCATCGTTGGGGGACAAAGCCAATATTTTGTCAGCAGCGGCAATCGTGACGTCGGGTTCGCCCTTGTCGAGCGCGAGCAGACCGCTGACGGCCAGACCCTGGGGATCGTCGGGCGCAAGAACCAGCAGCCGGTCAACGGCGTCCTTTGCAAGCCGCGTGGCACCAATCATGTAGCCAGCGTAAGCGAGTGGGCGCAGCGTGTTGGCGTCGCCGGGCCGCAATTCATCCGCGCGACCAAAGGCTGTAAAAGCCTCGGGCATGGCACCGCTCGCCATGTGGATCTGGCCAAGCGCAAACCAGACGTCGGGCACATCGTCTCGGATCGAGATCGAACGCATGATTTCTATTCTGGCCTCGGCAAGCTGCCCGGCTGTCGCCAATTGCTGTGCTTGGGCGAACGCCTGATTGGCCCGCTCCGCTTTGGAGGCGCATCCGGGAAGCGCCAAAAGCAGGGCGCTGCCTGCAAAAAACGCACAAATTGGGGCATTAAGCATAGGCAGTTGCATCATTTAGTCCTGGTGCTGCTATACGCCCGATAAGAATCAGTGCTATGGTGCAAGCAGTCGCGACGATCAAGGTGCTAAGCACGACACCGAAACCGACGCCGCGAAAGGGGGCAGAAATGCTACGATTTTTAGCTGTTATCATGGTCGTATCGACGAGTATGGTTGCTGGCGCTGCATATGCAGCTGATGCACCCAAACCAGTAAACCGACCGTATACGATCAATCCCGGCGACGAGATCGAGATTTACGTATGGGGCGAAGAGCGGTTGCAGCGCGTCGTCCGCATCCTGCCCGATGGCAGTTTTGCATTTCCCCTGGTCGGTCGTGTCGTGGCAGCGGGCAAGCTGCCGGCGCAGATCGAAACCGAAATCTCGCAAGGATTGAAAACCCAATATCGTGGCGATGTGCCGCAGGTTACGGTGTCGGTGAAGTCGCCGTCGGGCTTTTCGTTTTCGCTGGTCGGGCGCGTGCGCGGCCCGGGCAATTTTACACCCGGACGCTATCTGAATGTCATGGAAGCCATTGCCTTGTCGGGCGGGCCGGATGAATTCGCCAACCTCGACAATGTCACCATCATTCGCAAGACCGGGACGGGCATTACCCTGCTGAAATTGCGGCTCGCCGCTGCATTTAAGGGCGCCCGAGACCTGACCGCTGAATCGCTGCCGCAGATTGAAAGCGGCGATACGGTCATTGTCCCGTGACCCGCAAAGTCATCGTTTCCGTCGCCCGGATCATCGGCGCGGCGCTCGCGGCTGTGCCATTTATGTTCACGGCGGCACGCGCGGGCACTGTGACATCGGGTTTCAGTTCATCGGGGACGGTGGGGTATTCGAGCAATCCCTACCTGCTCGAAACAACCGATGGTGGTGTGCTGCGCGGCCAGGTTTCGCTGTCGCCGTTTGTCGAGGAAAAAACGTCGCGGTCATCGCTTCGCGTTACAGCAAATGCGGCGTTTTCGAAGTTCAGCCGTCAGTATCGTGATTCTGTCGATCTCTCAACGCAAGTCGGCTACACCAATACGATCACGCGGCAATTGTCACTGCGCGCCGGCATGTCGATCAACAGCACGATTGGCGGCGGCGGCAGTACCGATCGTATCTTTGAACCGACATCACCGACCGATGTTGTTCCGCTCAATCCCGACATCACGCTCGTCGGCTTTCAGGACCGGACGACGCGCGTTCAGGGCAGTGCGGGCCTGTCCTTTGCGCTCGACAACAAAAACTCGATGACATTGGGCTATGACGGCAGCGTCGTGCGGTTCCCCAATTTGCGCGGACGCAGCGAATATTCGAATCTGTCGCAGTCGGCGAGCTACTCGCGCGTGATCAATTCACGGCTGAGCGCCGGGGCGTCGGTCAGTGTCGCCCGTGTCAATTATTTTGGCGGCACGCTGGGCGATGCCGTGATTATCAGCCCGTCGTTCAACGGGTCGCTGCGCGTTTCGAGCCAGTGGACGCTTTCTGGTGGACTTGGATTTTCGTCCTCGCGCGTCAACATTGTCGGTGGCCGGCTAACATCGACCGATTTGTCGGCAAGCCTCAGCGCCTGCCGCGCCGACACGCGGACAAATCTGTGTTTCAACGGATCACGGTCAACGGGGGCATCGTCGTTTGACGGAGTCCGGACCACCACGTCGTTCGGGACATCCTACAGCTATAAGCTCAATTCGCGCGATACGCTGAGCGCGTCGGGCGGCTATAGCCGATCCGCAGCCCCGCAGTTTTCGACGCGGGGTTCGACCACATATTTGTCCGGCACAACAACCTATGCGCGGCGCTTTTCCAGCCAGATTTCGGGCCAATTGACCGGCGGGTTCACGCGCAGCACTTTTGAAGGAACGCGCAGCAACGCTTATGCGTCGATCAGTATCAACTATAATTTTGGTGGCGGCCGGTAATGACGAACGACGAAACTGAAAGCTACGCTGAACCTGCGTCGATTCTGGCGCAGGTGCCGGGTATCCTGATGCAGCGTAAATGGTGGTTGATCATTCCGACCATCGTGCTGCTTCTGGCAGGCATCGCGGCGGCCTTTCTCATCCCC
>JAYUQI010000011.1:0-16917 GCA_043756805.1 Sphingomonas sp. | reverse complement strand
ACCCCCGCCTTCGCGGGGGTGACGAAGTTAAAGAATCAACTTAAAGTCATTAGAGTTTAGCCCAGAAGGTCGAACAAGGTCCGCCGGTTGATCCGCGCGAACAGCGATTGCGCGGCATCAAGCAGGAGTTGATCGGTCTGGATACGGGCAATGGTCGCCACGAGATCGGTGTCTTCGATGCTGCTGCGTTCCTCGCCAATGGCGGTTGCCGAATCGATCAGCCGATCGCGCAAGGCATCGAAGCGCGCGGCGCGGGCCCCCTGGTCACCGCGCACGGTGCTGATGTGATCACTGACGGCGGCAATGTCCACCAGCGCCGCGGCGCGGCCAGCGGTGCTTGTCGTGATCGCGCTGGCGACATCGCGCAGGATCGTCACCATGTCGCGCGCACCGATGTCGAACGCGGCACTGCGCGAGGTGGTCGCGGTTAACGTCAGGCTGTCCCCGACGGGCAAGCGCAGGGGCGCGTCGGAGAAAAGCGGTTGACCGGTGGCGTCGATCCCCTGGCTGAGGTCGTCAACTTCATCGGCAATGCTGCGCAGCTCGAGCGCGATGGTCGCGCGGTCGGCATTGCTGAGCGTTTCGCTGGCACCGTTGATTGCAAGTTCGCGGGCGCGGTCGATAAGCGACGCGACGCCGGTGAGCGCGCTGTCTGCGCGCGTGGCACGCGCAATGCCATTGTCGACATTGGCACGCCATGCCGCTTCGTTCGTCTGCGCACGGCGGAGCTGGGCAATGCGGACAGCCGCCGCCGGATCATCGGATGCTGCCTGAAGCCGTTTCTGCGACGAAACATCCGACTGGCCACGGGCAATACGCGCCGCAAGCCCGGCCTGGCGCGCAATGTCAGAGTCGATGCGAAAGCGCAGACTGGTCATTTGCGAATAGTCCGTGCGTTCACGCGCGGGGGCATCGGCGGGATTGACGTCGACATTCTCGATCAGCGACATCAGCATCGCGCGGCTCTCGGCACCCGGCGGCGCTTCGATGGCGACCGAGACCGCGTCGATCGCGCGCGCCGGCGCCAATCGCTGGATCGCGGCGGCGACGCGCTGCGCCGTGGTCAGGTCGGCTTCGGCGAGGTTGAAAGTGACAACGGCGCTGTCGGCAAAGCCCGAGGCAACCGCACGTTCGATGGTCGCGCCGCCGGGGATGCGCCCTGCACTTGGCACGTTGACAGTAAGTTTGGAGCCATCGGCCGCATCGACACCCAGGCCACCGACCGCGAGATTGCCTTGCGCCATCGCGTAAATCTGGCCGTCGGCACCGCGCAGCGGAACCATGACGAGTGTGCCGCCCCTGAGCGACTTTGCCTTGCCCAGCGCCGACACGGTAATGTCGAGGCGCTGGCCGGGTTTGGCAAAAGCCGGAAGTTCAGCCGTGATGATGACGGCAGCGGCGTTTTTCAGGCTGGGGTTGATGCCGGGCGGGAGCGTGAGGCCAAAGCGGCTGACCACGCCTTTGACACCCTGCGTCGAATAATCGAGGCTGTCGTCCCCGGTGCCCGCGAGACCGACAACAACGCCGTAACCAGTGAGCTGGTTCGCGCGAAGACCCTCGAATGTGCCGAGATCCTTGATGCGGTCGGCGTGCGCGGGGGTTGCGATTATTGAGAGCAATACTGCCCACAAAATCCGTTTGCCCTGAGCTTGTCGAAGGGTTGTCCTTGCCTTCGCCATTGCCCGAAGAAAAGGACAGTGCTTCGACAAGCTCAGCACGAACGGCGTTGGATTGAACAGTGTCATCAAAACGGACTCACACGAGAGAAAAAGCGTTGCAACCAGCCCTGCTGGCTGGCGCGCGCCATTTCGCCTTTGCCGGTATACGTGATGCGGGCATCCGCGATGCGCGTGGAAAGCACGCGGTTGTCGCTGCCGATGTCGGCCTCGCGGATGATGCCCGAGACCTGCACAACTTCGTCGCCGCGGTTGAGCGTCACCAGCTTTTGCCCGCGCACCAGCATTGTCCCGTTTGGATAGACGGCCGCGATTGTGACGCTGATTTCGCCCGACAATGCGTTGGATTGCGCGGTCTGGCCCTGCCCCTTGAAGGCATTGGTGCCGCTGGCGCCGATGTCACTCGGGTTGAACAGCGAGAACAGACCCGTCGCGGGCGGCGTGAGACCGATCGAGCCACCCCGATCCGTGGTCTGCGACGTCGATTTGGTCGCCGCTGTGCGCTCGACAAGCGTGATCGTCAGCACGTCGCCGACCATCGACGCCCGCATGCCGCTGGTGAGCGGCGCATAGCCCGACACTGCCTGAAAAATCGCGCCGTTTGCGGGGGCAATGATGGCGGCGGGTGCGACTGTGGCACGATAGTCCGGCTTGGGCACCTTGCCTGCGGTGAGCAGGAGGAGAGCTGCTGCGCCTGCGACCCTAAAGCTGCTGATTGACATATTTCAGCATTTCATCGGTGGCAGAGATCATTTTCGAATTCACTTCATAAGCCCGCTGGGTCTCGATCATGTCGACCAGTTCCTCGACGACATTGACGTTCGAGGCTTCGAGCGCGCCCGAGCGCAGCGCGCCGCGACCCTCAACGCCGGGCGTGCCGACTTGCGCGGTGCCGCTGGCGGCGGTTGCGATGAGGAGATTGTCACCGATATTCTCGAGCCCCGCCGCGTTGACAAAGCGCGCGGTTTCGATCTTGCCGAGTTCGGTGCTGGTGCCCGCGACCGTGGCGGAAACAGTGCCGTCGGCGCCGATGCTGATCGATTGCGCGCCGTCGGGAATCTGGATTTCGGGCTGGACGGGCATCCCGGTGCCGGTGACGAGCTTGCCGTCCGCCGACAGGCTGAAGTCACCCGCGCGGGTATAGCCGGTGCGCCCGTCGGGCATCAGCACCTGGAAATAGCCATTGCCTTCGATGGCGAGGTCGAGCGCGGTGCCGGTCGTCGTGAACGACCCCTGCGTGTCGATCCGCGCGGTGCCGGTCATCTGCACGCCTGCGCCGAGCGACAGGCCGACCGCATATTTATTGGCTTCGGACGACGGCGCGCCGGGGGTGGTGATATTCTGATAGGCGAGCGTTTCGAAAGTCGCGCGGTCGCGCTTGAACCCTGTCGTGTTCACATTGGCAAGATTGTTGGCGATGACGCGCATGCGCTGGTTCTGGGCATCGAGCCCGGTGCGCGCGACGTGAAGAGCAGAGTTGGCCATTGGTTAATTCCTTTGTTCAGTTCGTCATTCCCGCCTTCGCGGGGGTGACGAGGGCAAATAAAATCATGTCGGCATTTTCATAAGATTGGCGGTTTCGGCGTCGAGGTCGCGCGCGGTGGCGAGCAGTTTGATCTGCGTGTCCCAGCTGCGCGCGGCTTCGATCATATCGACAAGCGCGGCGGTCGAGTTGACGTTCGATCCTTCGAGCGCGCCGGCGGTCACCGATGCGGTCGGGTCGCTTGGCAACACGCCGCCGCCGCGCACGCGGAACAGGCCATCGATATGTTTGACGATGTCCGAGCCCATAGGGCTGGCGAGTTTGAGCCGGTCGATCTTTTGCGGTGCATTGGCGTCGCCGCCCGATGCGACAACCCAGAGCGTGCCGTCGCGATCGATGCGGATTTGGTCGGCAGGGGGGACGGTCACAGGGCCGCCGTCACCGATCACAGGATGCCCCGTCGCCCGTCGTCAGCAGCCCCGACGCCGAAACCATCAGGTCGCCGCGCCGCGTATAGGCTTCGTCACCGTTTTCGGCCTGTACGGACAGCATCGCATCGCCGTTCATCGCGATGTCGAGCGGGCGGCCTGTCGACACTGTTGCCGCTGCGCGCATGTCTGCCGCTTGCACTTCTTCGGACGCAACCGCGCGGTCGGGCAGGCCCGGCCCGTTGATCCACAAGGGTCGCGCGTTCGACATTTCGGCGCGAAAGCCGGTGGTCGAGGCATTGGCAAGATTGTTCGCCGTCACCGCCTGACGCGCCATGTTGGCGCGCATTGCGGACAAGCTGGTGTGGATCATCCTATCCATTGCAAAACCCCCAAACCGTTTTGGCTGAGCTTGTCGAAGCCTTGTCCTTCTTTCTCGACAAGGCACAAAAGAAAGGACAACCCCCTTCGGCTAGCCGCCTGCGGCAGCCGCTCAGGACAGGCTTCGACAAGCTCAGGGCAAACGGAGTTGTTCTGATCACCTTACGTCCGCAAGTTGATAATGGCCTGCGTCATCGTGCTGGCGGTTTCGATGGCTTTGGCGTTCGCCTGGAAGTTGCGTTGCGCCCCGATCAGCGCCACGAGTTCTTCGGTGATGTCGACATTGGCGCGTTCGATGGCCCCCGAGCGGATCGCACCCAAAGGGCCCGTGGTCGCGGCATTGATCGCGGGCGGGCCGCTGTCGCCGGTCGATTGCCAGTGCGCATCGCCGATGGGGCGGAGCCCTTCCTGCGCCGTAAAACTTGCCATTGCGACCTTGCCGAGCAGCTGATTGCTGCCGTCGCCATAGGTTGCGGTCACGAGGCCATCATCGCCAATCGAGATGTTGGCAAGGCTGACCGTCGGGTCGCCGGGCTTCGTGCTGGGCAAGACAAGGTTCGTCATGTCGGCAAGTGTCGTTCCGGTGACGTTTCCGCTCGCATCGACCGGCAGCAGCTGGAGCGTCGCGCCAATCGTGTCGACGACGCGGCGGCTGACATCGACCTGGAAAGCGCCGTTGCGGGTATAGCTGACTTCGCTGCGCGGGGGATTGCCGCGCACGACGAACATGCCTTCGCCGGCGATGGCGAGATCGAGCGTCTTGTCGGTTGCCTCCAGCGTCCCTTGCGTGAACTGCTGGGTGATGCCGTTGAGGCGCGTGCCCTGCCCGGCGATCATCTTGGTGGTCTGGGTCGGGGAGGATGCGAACAAGTCGCCGAAGATCGCGCGGCTTTTCTTGAAGCCCGCCGAGCCGACGTTGGCAACGTTGTTCGATATGGTCGCAAGGTCGGTCTGTGCGGCCTTGAGGCCCGAGAGCGAGGTGTAGAATGACATTTCAATTATCCCTTTCGTTATCGATCCCCTCCTTCGTCACCCCCGCGAAGGCGGGGGTCCAACGCCTGAATGTCGAATTTGGGCGTTGGATTCCCGCCTTTGCGGGAATGACGGCGGGAGGCATTACCCAAGCCGGATCACAGCTTCGGGCGCGATCAGGCCGTTGGGCGTGACGAGGCGTGTGGCGCTGCCACCGGCGGGCGACTGGACAGCCTTTACCGGCGTCCAGACGTTGGTCGTGGTGGGCACCGTGCCGCCGTCGGCATTGCGCGCCGACACGCGGACACGAAGCTGGCCGGTTGTCGTCGCGGTCTCACTGGTGCCGTCCCATTTGAAACCAATCGGACCTGTGCCGGCATTCATGAGGGTCTGGCTGCTGACGATAAGGCCGTTGCTATCGAGCAGGTCGATCGTGACGCGGTCCGCGGGGCTGTCGAGGTTGCCATCGGCGACGCCCTTGTCGCGCAAGTGCCGGCATTGCTCCTTTCGATTGCTGCCGCCGCGATTGTTACGCGCGTCAGCTCGACGCTGGATCTGGCGCGCCAAGTAACGAGCCAGTTCGGGACGGCAGGGACTTGGGGCCCGGTCGGGGCGATCCTTGGGGTGCTTGGATTGCTGCCGGGCATGCCGCACTTCATCATTTTACCAGCGGCTGCAGGCGCGGGAGTGCTTGCTTGGCGGCTGAACAGGAAACCCGATGTACCCGAGATCGCGTTGCCGCTGCTTGCCCCGCCAAGTGCCATCGAATGGAGCGAAGTCCACGACAGTGCAGCGCTGAGCCTCGACATCGGCTATGCGCTGGTCGGGCTGGTCGACGAGCGCAAGGGCGCGCCGCTGATGGCGCGGATTACCGGCATCCGGCGGCAGCTGTCGCGCGAGCTGGGCTTTGTTGTGCCACTGGTCCGGGTGCGCGATGAATTGTCGCTGCCGCCCAATCATTACCGGATCACGCTGTCGGGCATCATCGTCGGCGAGGACCAGATTTTTCCCGATGATCTGCTCGCGCTCGATTCAGGCGACATTGAAGGCGTGGTCGAGGGACGCGCGGTCAAGGATCCGACATTCGGCCTCGATGCGCTTTGGATCGGTGTCGACAAACGCTCCGAAGCGATTGTTGCGGGCTATACGGTTGTCGACGCGCCGACGGTTATTGCGACGCATCTCAACCGCGTGATCGTCGCCGGCGCGGCCGATCTGTTCGGAATCGACGAAGCCCACAAGCTGATCGACAGCTTGAAAGAAACCGCGCCCGAACTGGTCAAAGGGCTGACGCCGACCCCGTTCACGACTGCCACAATTGCAGCGCTGTGTCGCGGATTGCTTGCGGAAGGGGTGCCGCTGAAGGACTTTCGCCGGATCGCCGAAGCGATGATCGAATGCGGCGCGCATGCGGCATCGCCTTGGTCGCTGCTCGAGGCGGTTCGCGCGCGCATTGGTGCGCTCATCGTTCAGGCCATCGTGCCCGTGCAGATGCCACTCCCGGCGATCACACTGGCGTCCGACCTCGAAGGCCTGCTCGGCGACGCAGTGCGGATCGCGCCCGAGGCGGCGCATCCGTTCGAGCCGGGCCTTTCAGCGCGCGTCACACAAGCGATAGCCGAAGCAGCGACGCCGATGCTGAATGTTGCGCGTAGTTTTGCGATCGTCACATCGCCGTCCGTACGTCCTGCTCTGGCGCGCCTCCTGCGCCCGCATCTCCCCGAAACCGCTGTGCTGTCATTCCTCGAAATTCCCGACGCCAAGGCCGTCGATGTCGTCGCTGTCGTCGGTCGCGTCGATGCGATTCCCCATCTCCCTGAAGGAGCTGCCTGATGGCGCTGAATGATCCGCAGACCGCGCTTTATGACCGGCGCGGCAAGAACCCGGCTGACGTGCTTGTCCGCGATCATATGCCGCTGGTCCGCAAGGTGGCGTGGCATGTTCATGGGCGCGTGTCGTCGGCGATCGATGTCGAGGATCTGATCCAGACCGGCATGGTGGCGCTGATCGAAGCGGCGCGGTCGTATGAGGACCGTGGCCATGCGTTTGCCACCTATGCGATCATGCGCATCCGCGGGAGCATGATCGACGCGCTGCGGCGAGCGGCTGCACAAGGTCGCACGGCAATGGGCAAGCGGCGCGCGATTGTCGCCGCGCAAAGCAAGTTCGAGCAGACCTATGGCCGCACACCCGTCGATGCCGAGATGGCCGAAGCGCTTGGGCTCGATCTCGAAACCTATCAAGCAAATGCCGAGGCCGCGCGCGGGGTGCGCCATGAATCGATTGACGACCTGTATTCGGATCATTCGATGTGGTTCGCCGATGTCGAGGACCGCGCCGATGATGTGCTGGAACGGGCACAGCTCCACGCGATTGTTGCCGCTGCTATCCATTCATTGGCGCAACGTGAGGCGATGGTGCTCCAGCTCTATTTTGTCGAGGAAATGAACCTCGATGAAATTGGCGATACGCTGGGTGTTGGGGCGGCGCGGGTGTGCCAGATCAAGAAGAGCGCGCTCGACAAGGTCCGCGCGCTGATCTCGGACGAATAAGAACCCCCGGCGCGGTGGGAAGCGCCGAGGGTTCTCGTTTTTTGGAACCGTCAGAGGGGGACCAAACCCTTTGCGGTGCCAAACTGCTTAGCCGCGGAGCAAGCTCAGGACGCCCTGCTGCGACTGGTTCGCCTGGGCGAGCATTGCGGTCGCGGCCTGGTTCAGGATCTGTGACTTGGCGAGCTGCGTTGTTTCAGCCGAGAAGTCGGCGTCTTCGATGCGGCTGCGCGCTTCGGTGAGGTTTGTGACGGTCGAGGTCAGGTTGCTGACTGTCGCTTCGAGGCGGTTCTGCACCGCACCCAGGCCAGCGCGGCTGGTGCTGACCGTGTCGATGGCCGCGTCGATCGCTGCTAGCGAAGCAACGGCGCCCGCTTGCGTTGCCATCGTCACCGCACTGATCTTGAGACCAGCGGTGCCGAGGTCGTCGGCGTCGGCCGATGCAATGGCCAGCGTTACAGTTTCGGCGGCGTTCATGCCGGTCTGAAGCGTGAGTGCCGTTGCCGTGCCGTCGATAAGTTTGACGCCGTTGAACGTAGTGCGATTGGCGACATCGCCGATCTGGGCGGACAGCTCGATGACTTCAGCTTGGATCGCGGTGCGGTCGCTGGCCGAAAGTGTGCCGTTCGCCGACTGGACGGCGAGTTCACGCATACGCTGAAGCATGTTGCCGATTTCGCCCGTCGCGCCTTCCGCCGTCTGCGCCAGCGAAATGCCGTCATTGGCGTTGCGCATTGCCGCAGAGAGACCGCGAACCTGGCTGGTCATGCGGCTTGAGATGGCGAGGCCGGCGGCGTCGTCCTTTGCCGAGTTGATGCGCTTGCCGGTCGACAGGCGTTCCATGGCGCTGTTAAGGCCCATCGTCGCCTTGTTGATGCCGTTCTGCGAGCGGATCGCTGCGATGTTTGTTCCAATATATGTCATCGTGATATTTTCCTTTCCGTTGGCGGGCGGTCCGGAAAGGTCCAGCGCCGCCACGAAGCCAATAACGGCGGCGGCGGCGCTGGGTTTAGGATGAGGGCTTACGCGTTACTTTGCGCCGAACGGAATCCGCATCCCGAGCGACAGGACCGACTGCTTGTTCTGGACGTCGAACGACGCTGGAACAATCGACAACGGGATATTCGGACGATCCGACGCGCGGTAATTATACTGGCCGAACAGCTCGAAGCTCGGGCTGACCTTATACGTCAGGCCCGCCATCAGCTGATAGGCAAAGACGGTTTTCTTGCCAGCCGCGACAGGCACGTCAGACGGTTCGTACCGCACTTTGACTTCCTGAATGCCGAGACCACCACCAATGTAGGGCTGGATCGACCCTTCGCGGTTGAAGTCATAATAGACATTACCGAAGACCGACAGGTTGCGCAGGCGACCTTTGCCGCCATTGCCAATCACCGTGCCGACTGTCGGGTTCGTTGCGACCGGCGCGCCCCGCGTCAGAACAGCGACATCAAGCGCATCAATCACCGTTCCCCCGGCCGCCAGGTTCTTGTGATCCTTCACGTCATTTTCGCTGTAGCCGACTTCGACTTCACCGCGAAAACCATTGTCCAGCTTGTATCCTGCGAAACCCGACACATTATACCCGGTCTTGAACCGCGTATCGAGCGTCAGTGGCGTGCCGCTGGGTATCGCGGGAAAATCGGCCGTTGCCGGCACATCGGCCGTGAATGTCCCCCGATCATTCGATTTTTGCGGTAATGTTGCCCCCACCGACACACCAACATAAGGCTCCCCGGCCCATGCGGGCGCGGAAAGCGCCAGCAAACTGGTTGCGGCAAGCATCGATATTGCACGAACGGTAAGCATTTCAATCCCCTAAACATGGAGGTTCACGCCACCCGGAAATGAGCGGCTGGCCTCAAGTGGGGATGGCAAGATGAATGCCAGCTAACAGCCGCGACGGGCTGTGGCTTGGATGCGGTAACTCGATAGAAATACCGGAAATCAGGTAAAAATGGCCTGGTGCCAAACGATTTTAGCCCGCCAACCCCTGATCGCGCATCCCGCGCCAGACGCGTAACGCCTGGACGGTTTCGGGGACATCATGAACGCGGATAATCTGCGCGCCCTGCTCGGCGGCTTTCATTGCGACGGCAATCGAACCGCCCAGCCGCGCTTCGACCGGCGCTTCGTTCGACAGCGCGCCGATAAAACGCTTGCGACTGGCACCGAGCAATATGGGGCAGCCAAGACCGTGGTACAGCGCAAGGCCGTTGAGAATCGCGAGGTTTGCCGTCACGCTTTTGCCAAAACCAATGCCGGGATCGATGATGATGCGGCTGCGGTCGATGCCCGCCGCAACCACCGTATCGATCCGCGCCTCCAGCCATTGATACGTCTCGATCAGCGGATCAGTGGCAGCGGGACCATCATGCAGCGTTTTTGCTGCGTCGGGCGAATGCATGATGATGACCGGGCAGCTGCTACGCGCCATTAAGACCAGCGCCTGCTTATCGAAGCACAGCGCCGACACGTCGTTAACAATGGCTGCGCCCGCCGTCAGGGCTGCTTCCATCACGCTTGCCTTGCGGCTGTCGATGGAGACAGTCGCCCCGCCGCGTGCCAGCCGTTCGATGACAGGCTGCGTCCGTTTGATCTCGTCGCCTTCCCAAACCGGTTTGGCACCCGGCCGCGTCGATTCGCCGCCGACGTCGATAATCGCTGCGCCCGCCGTTTCCATCGCGAAGCCGACAGCGGCGGCGGCGTCGACATCGTCACCATGTTTGCCGCCGTCCGAGAAACTGTCGGGTGTCATGTTGAGGATGCCCATCACCTGCGGCTGGTCGAGCCGGATCGTCCGCGCACCAAGCACCAGTGGCGCGCGCGGCGCCGTGATGCGTCCGACAGCGGGGTGGTCGTCGATCCGGTCAACCGGCACGAGCGTTGACGAAACCCGCCTGCCGCTTTCAACCGCAATCACTTCATAGGCCGAAAAGAACGACATGCCCCCCGCCAGCCGCGCGACTTGCCCGTCGAACCCCACCGGCGTGTCAACAAACGCGGTCGGCCGGAGATAAGTCTTCATCCGCTCACCCGCGCAAACACCGCGCGCAGGGCTTCGGGCGTTGCCTGATGCAGAGCGCCAGCGGCCACCGCACCCGGCGGCCAGAGCCAGCTTTGCGCGGGATCATCGCGCATCGCCCAATCGGGGAACAGGCGGGTGTCTACAGTTTCGCGGCTGAGTTGCACCACTTCAAGATGTCGATCATCAGCCTTTATCCGAGTGTAGAGGGTATCGATTGCTGCTTCTGGCCCCTCGAGCAGCTGCAGATAAAGATCGTGGCGGCAGATCAGGCAGCCGGTGATGTCCCACGCCGGATTATTGCGCCGCGCCTGAACCAAGATGCCGTTGAGCATCGCATCGTCGAACCCGAAAGGCTGCGATGTGTAGATCATCTGCGTGAGAGCCATCGTGAAATCCGTTCGCGTTCGGGTTAAAGTTCCGTCGCGAGGATATAGGTCTGGCGCACGCTGTCGATAGGCTTTGCGACGCCGGCCACATCATGATGCCAGAAGGTCCAGCCGTTACACGACGGCGCACCCTGAACCTGCGCCCCCAGTTTATGAATCGAGGCGGCTTCGGTTCCCATGCCAAGCGATCCATCGGCGCGGACCGTGGCGACCCAGCGCCGCTTGGCATCAAAAACCTTGGTGCCCGGCATGATATAACCGGTTTCGACCAGCGTTCCGAAGGCGACCTTCGGCTGTGACTTTGGCGACATCATTGTCGTGACGGCGCTTTCATCGAGCGGCAGCGCCGCCGCGATCCGCTCCTGCGCGACATCGACATAAGTCGCATCGCGCTCGATCCCGATCCAGTGCCGCCCCAGCCGTCGCGCCACCGCGCCGGTGGTTCCCGTGCCGAAAAACGGGTCGAGGACAACATCGCCGGGCTTCGTGCAGGCCAGCAGGATGCGATAGAGCAACGCTTCGGGCTTTTGCGTCGGGTGCGCTTTTGTCCCGCCGCGCTTGATGCGTTCCTGTCCGCCGCAGATCGGAAAGCTCCAATCAGACCGCATCTGGAGTTCGTCGTTGAGCGACTTCATCGCGCGGTAGTTGAACGTGTATTTCGTGCCCTCACCGCGCGATGCCCAGATCAGCGTTTCGTGCGCATTGGTGAACCGCGTGCCCTTGAAATTGGGCATCGGATTGGTCTTGCACCAGACGACATCGTTCAGAATCCAGAAACCCGCATCCTGCAGCCGCGATCCGACGCGGAAAATATTGTGATAGCTACCGATCACCCAGAGCGTGCCGTGCGGTTTCAGGATGCGGCGCGCTTCGGCAAGCCATGCCGCAGTGAAGGCATCATAAGCGGCAAAGGTATCGAACTTGTCCCAGTCGTTATCGACGGCATCGACGCGTCCGCCCTCGGGCCGGAACAGATCACCCCCAAGCTGGAGATTATAGGGCGGATCGGCAAAGACCATGTCGACACAGGCATCGGGCAGCGACGCCATCGCCGCAATGCAATCATCCATGATGATCCGGTCAAGGATAAGCTCTGCAGCGGGCGCGACCGCCCTCAGCTTTTCCATTACACCCATTATTCATCCCCTTTTCAGCAGGATATGGTGAGTCCGTCAGAGTCCCACGTCAAGCAGATAGTTAACAGAGAATCTTAACAAACCCTTTAACATGTTGAGAACGAAACGAGTCTTCCACGATATATGGGGGCAGACTTCACATGCAGACTCAACCGATGGTGTGTGGCGCGAAAGACTCAACTCACCGCAAAAATGCTTTCGCGGACCGGCCGGAAGCTCATCCGGTGCAACGGCGTCGGCCCGAGTTTCATCAACGCAGCCATATGAACGGCTGCGCCATATCCCTTGTTCGACGCCCAGCCATAGCCGGGATAGTCCTGATCAGCAGCAACCATGATACGATCGCGATGCTCCTTGGCAATAATGCTTGCCGCCGAAATACAGGGGTGAATGGCATCGCCGCCGATCACCGCTTCGGCCCGGTATCGCCATTTGGGGAGGCGATTGCCGTCGACCATGATGTGCGCGGGTTCTAAACCTAACGCCTCGACCGCGCGCGTCATCGCCAGCATTGTGGCCTGCAGGATGTTGATTGCGTCGATCTCCTCGACGCTCGCCATACCGATGCCCACCGTGCAGTGCGTGAAGATCAACGCCTCAAGCTGGCCGCGTCGTTTGGCCGAGAGCTTCTTGCTGTCGTCGAGCCCGTCGATACCGCCGTCGCACAGGATCACCGCGGCTGCGACGACAGGACCCGCCAGTGGCCCCCTGCCCGCTTCGTCAACGCCAGCGATCACAGGCGCACGGCCTGATGCCCCATCGGCCCATGTCCATGACCGAGACCCGGTGCCGCGATCAAGGCCGCACGAACGAACGTCACCGCGCGCTCGAACGCTTCGACGATCCCCATCCCCTGCCCCAGCCCGCACGCGACGGCGCTGGCCAGCGTGCAGCCAGTGCCGTGCGTGCTGGTCGTATTGATCCGATGCCCGCGCAATTCGCGGAGCAAGCCCGTGGTCGAAAGCAGTTGATCGACAATTTCGTCGCCCTCGCCGTGCCCGCCTTTCAAGAGCAAGTGGCAGCCATGACGCAGGATAGGCATCGTGCCCCCGAGTGCGTTGAGTTCAGGCAAGTTTGGCGTCACCACCGACGCAATTGCCATCAACCGGTGAAACGCAGAAATCGTCCGCGCATCTGCCAGCACCGAACCACTTGTCGCGACCATCACCGGATCGAACACAATCGGCACTGTCAAACGCTTGAGATAGTCCGCCACCGCTTCCGCCGTTTCCGCCGAGCCGATCATCCCGATCTTGACCGCATCGACGCCGATGTCGCGCACCACGGCGTCGATCTGCGCGATCACGATGTCAGTCGGGATCAAGTGGACGGCGTCGACGCCCAGCGTATTCTGTGCTGTCACAGCGGTCACAGCCGTCATGGCGTGGCCGCCGAGCATCGTCACGGTTTTTATATCCGCTTGAATCCCTGCGCCGCCGCCCGAATCGGACCCGGCGATGATGAGAATACGCGCGGTTATCACCTTGCGAAGTTCACAAAGTTCTCACGACGCCGCAGGGGGATTTCCGTAATTTTGCGTATCGTAGCCGCACGGCAGCTTGTCGAAAAAATGAGAGTGCAGGCCATAACGCAGGTTTGCCACAAGCGTTCGGTCGTAGGACAGCATTATTTCAGCCCTTGAACTTCCGTGTTGTTGACGCCGGATATTTTTCCAGCGGTGTCTTGGCGCGCGCGGGGCGGTCAAGCAGTTCACCGCCGCAGTTCGGGCATTGCTCGTCGAGCGCGTGCGCGCAGTCGGCGCAGAAAGTGCATTCGAAGGAGCAAATGAAGGCGCTGCCGCTACTCGCGGGCAAATCGAGTCCGCACTTCTCGCAATCGGGGCGCATCTCAAGCATCAGGCAGCTTCCTTCACCGCATCACAGATCATGTCGACGAGCCGCGTGACCTGTCCGGCATCGTCGCCTTCGGCCATCACGCGGATCAGCGGTTCGGTGCCCGAGGGGCGGATGACGAGGCGGCCCGAGCCGTTCAATTCGGATTCCGCTTCGGCAATCGCGGCTTTGACATGCGGGGCGTCCAAAGGCTTGCCGCCTGAAAAGCGGACATTTTTAAGCAATTGTGGAACGGGATCAAACAAGTGGAGCAAGTCACTGGCGGGTTTACCCGTCGTGACCAGTTCGGCAAGCACCTGCAACGCCGCGACCAGACCGTCGCCGGTGGTCGCATAGTCGGTGAGGATGATATGCCCCGACTGCTCGCCACCGACGTTGAAACCGCCGGTGCGCATCCGTTCGAGCACATAACGGTCGCCGACGCCGGTGCGCTCGAGCGACAGCCCTTCGCTTTTCAAGTAGCGCTCGAGGCCCAAATTCGACATCACGGTCGCGACAACGCCGCCGCCCCTCAACATGCCGCTGCGCGACCAGCTGACGCCGATGAGCGCCATCAACTGGTCACCGTCAACAACGCGGCCCGCCTCATCGACAATGATCAGCCGGTCCGCGTCGCCATCAAGCGCAATGCCGATGTGCGCGCCGCTTGCCACCACGGTTTCCTGCAGCACGCCCGGCGCGGTCGATCCGCATTTGTCGTTGATGTTCTTGCCGTTGGGATTGACGCCCACGGAAATGACTTCGGCGCCGAGCTCCCACAGCGCCGCCGGTGCCACCTGATAGGCTGCCCCATTTGCGCAATCGAGCGCGATCTTCAAACCGTCGAGGCGGAGATGGCCGGGGAAAGTCGATTTTGCAAAGTGGATATACCGCCCGCGCGCATCCTCCACGCGGCGCGCGCGACCGATATGTTCGGCCTCGACCAGCGCGATGTTGCCGCCGAGCAAAGCCTCGATCTCGGCTTCCGCCGCATCGGACAATTTATACCCGTCGGGGCCGAACAGCTTGATCCCATTGTCATAATAAGGATTGTGGCTCGCCGAGATCATAACGCCGAGATCAGCGCGCATTGACTGCGTCAGCATCGCGACTGCCGGCGTCGGCAGCGGCCCGAACTGGACGACATCCATGCCGACACTGGTAAACCCCGCGACCAGCGCATTTTCGACCATATAACCCGAAAGCCGCGTGTCCTTGCCAATGACCACGCGATGACGATGATTGCCGCGCATGAAATAAGTGCCCGCCGCCATGCCGACTTTCATCGCAATTTCGGCGGTCATCGGCGCGGCATTGGTGCGCCCCCTGATGCCGTCGGTGCCGAAGAATTTGCGTTTCATGCGTGGAAATCCCTTCGTCGCGCTTCCTTAAACGCAAACGCTGCGTCATTTCCAGCTTTCGCTGATCGCGCTGCCGTGCCAGATCAACGCTCTATGTCAAACGCCACCCGGATTCTCCTCGCTCTCGTCCTTGGTCTTGTTATCGGAATCGCGGGGAGCAGCGTGAACCCGACGCTTGCCGGACAAGTGGCCGATATTGCCGATCCCATCGGCGCGCTGTGGCTCAATGGCCTGCGCATGACGATTGTGCCGCTCGTGGTGGCATTGCTCATTACGGGCATCGCGCAGACGGCGGAGGCGGCGCGTGCAGGCCGACTGGCGGGGCTTTCGCTGGCGTGGATTGTCACGATCATGACGTTGTCAGCCGTGATAGGCGCGATCCTGATGCCGACATTCCTTGTACTGTTTCCGATGCCGGCTGCATCGGCAGACGCACTGAAAGCAGCGCTGACCACGGCGCCTTCTGTCGCTGCCGTGCCGCCGTTCGGGGATTTCATCCGCGCCATCGTGCCGACCAATCCAATATCGGCGGCGTCTAACGATGCGATCCTGCCATTGCTGATCTTCACGCTCGTTTTTGCCTTCGCGATGACAAAGCTGCCGCCCGAGCCGCGCGCCCGCTTGTCGGGTTTTTTCAGCGCACTGGCCGATGCGATGGTGATTGTCATCGAATGGGTGTTGAAGCTCGCGCCGGTTGGCGTGTTCGCTCTGGCGTTGGTCGTGGGGGCACGGTCCGGAGCGGCAGCGTTCGGTGCGCTGCTCCATTATATTGCGATGGTGTCGGCCGTCGGCATCGTGATTTCGCTGCTGGCTTATCCGTTTGCGGTCATCGGCGCGGGCTGGTCGTTGCGCCGCTACGCCTCTGCGATTGCCCCCGTGCAGGCGCTCGCGATCAGCACGCAATCGTCGCTGGCATGTTTGCCGCTGATGCTGCGGAAATCGGAAGACCTTGGCGTCCCTGAATCAAGTGCGGGCGTCACGTTGCCGATGGCCGTTGCGCTGTTGCGGGCGACCGGCCCCGCCGTGAACCTGTCCGTCGCGCTTTATGTGGCCAACTGGTTCGGCGTCGAGCTTGGACCGGCACAATATGCCGTGGCGATTTTCGCCGCCGTGCTCACATCCATGGGGGCCGTTAGTCTGCCAGGCACGGTCAGCTTCATTACCTCCTGCGCTCCGATCTGCATTGCTATAGGTGCGCCCGTCGAGCCGCTCGCGCTGCTGATTGCGGTGGAGACATTACCCGATATTTTCCGTACCCTCGGGAACGTCATGCATGATGTGGCCGTTACAGGCACCGTCGCCCGACAAACCGGTACTCTGGGAGAACCTGCATGAAATACCGCACACTTGGCCAGGGACTGAATGTTTCGGCCATCGGCATCGGCTGCATGCCGATGATCCGCGATGGCAACATCAATTATGGTCATGCCGATGACGATGAATCGACGCGCACGATCCACCGCGCGATAGATCTGGGCGTCACTTTTTTCGATACCGCCGAAATGTATGGCCCGTTCACCAACGAGGAACTTGTCGGCGCGGCGATTAAGGGCAAACGCGACGGCCTCGTCATCGCGACCAAGTTCGCCATGCGCTGGGACGGCAGCAATATGGTCGGACTCGACGGCAGTCCCGACAATGCGCGACGCGCGTGCGAGGGGTCGCTCAAGCGCCTCGGCATC
>JAYUQI010000010.1:0-5942 GCA_043756805.1 Sphingomonas sp. | reverse complement strand
CGAGCTTTTCGAAGAATCAGGCATCCCGACGACCCGTGTCCGCTACGTCGCCAGCCAGCCCTGGCCCTTCGGCGGATCGCAACTGATGATCGCTTGCATTGCCGAAGCGGAACATGACCGCATCACGCTCGACACCAACGAACTCGAAGATGCGATGTGGGTCACCCGCGACGATGCCATCGCCGCGATGGCGGGGAATCCCGACGCTCCCTTCAAAGCCCCGCCACCGTTTGCCATCGCGCACAGCTTGATGAAGGCCTGGATCGCGGGCGGGTAGAAGAAAGGGGCCACCCCCAGCCCCTCCGCGAAGGCGCGAAGGGGAGTTACAGGGCATTCGGGCTCCCCTTCAGCCCTTGCTGGAGGGGCTGGGGGTGGCCCCTGTCCCTTTCTTCCTAACCCCGCGCCCGCTGCTGCGGATATGTCCCCAGCAAACGCACCCATTTCGAATGGAACCGCAATTCCTCGAGCGCCCGCGCCACAGCGGGATCATCGGGATGCCCTTCGATATCCGCAAAAAACTCGGTCGCTGAAAAACTCGCGCCACGCTGATAGCTTTCGAGCTTGGTGATGTTGACGCCATTGGTCGCAAATCCGCCCATCGCCTTGTAAAGCGCAGCGGGCACGTTCTTCACTTCGAACACCAGCGTCGTCATCACCGGCCCGTCTCCAACCGGCGGATGCCCCGCGCGCGCCAGCACGACGAAGCGCGTCATATTGTCATCCGAATCCTCAAGGCCGGTCTCGAGAATATTGAGTCCGTAAACCGATGCGGCGAGTGGTGGCGCAATCGCCGCGACCGACGCATCGCCACCCTCGACGACAAGCGCCGCTGCGCCCGCCGTGTCATCATAAGCCACCGGCCTGATCCCCCGCGCGCGCAACCACTTGCGGCATTGACCCAGCGCCTGTGGATGGCTGACAGCCTCACGGACCTGATCGACGGTGCCCAGCCCCATCAGTGCATAGTGGATCGGCAGGAAATGCTCGCCAGTGAGGACCAGCCCCGATTCGGGAAGCAGGAAATGAATGTCAGCCACCCGCCCGTGCAGCGAATTTTCAATCGGAATCATCGCGCAATCGGCAGCGCCATCCTTTACCGCGTCGATGGCATCCTCAAACGAGAAACACGGCATTGCCAAGCCATCGGGAAATGCCTCGCCCACCGCGATATGCGAATTCGCGCCCGGCGCACCCTGAAACGACACCGCCCGCCCCGGTTCAGCGGCGCAAGCAGCCAGCATCGCGGTCACAATCGGTCGAGCGGGGGCTGGGTATCGGTCCATAGCGCGGGCGGTAGTGCTGCCTATCGCGTGCTGCAATGCAAAATCGGCAAGTCTCGACGCTTGCGCAAACCCGCGCGCTTTCCTAAATGCACGCCCAATTCCAACCCCTAGGGCACAACATACTCATGGACAGCCGCAGCAACGTAATCGCAATGATGGTCCTTGGCGCAGGCATTGTCGCGCTTGGCTCGACGATTGTCGCTGGTGAAGTGTTCAAACAAGAAAAACCCGAGAAAATGGGTTATGTTGTCGAAGGCGTCGAAGCCGAAGCTGGCGGGGAAGTGCCTGCGGCGGTCATCCCGATTGCCACCTTGCTGGCTACGGCTGACCCCGCCAAGGGCGCCGAAGTCTTCAAGAAATGCGCATCATGCCACAATGTAACGCCCGGTGGCGCAAACGGTATCGGCCCGGCGCTTCACGGTGTCTTGGGCAAACCTCATGGCGTACATCCGGGCTTTGCATATTCCGATGCCTTGAAAGCGATACCAGGCAACTGGGATTTTGAAGGCATGAACGCATGGCTGACCAAGCCATCGGCCTATGCAAAGGGCACGAAAATGAACTTTGCGGGGCTGTCCAAACCTGAAGATCGCGCGAACCTTATTGCCTGGCTGAACACGCAGGGATCGAACCTGCCACTGCCCGCTGCGCCTGCCGCTGCAGCAGCAGCTGAACCGGCTGCCGCGCCGAAGGGCTAGCTCACCTCAACGATATCCGAATGGCTGAGCTTGTCGAAGCCCTGTCCTTCTTTCACTATGGCGTCAGGAGAAGGGCAGCCCTTCGACAAGCTCAGGGATGCGGTGGTTCTTTACCCCGCCGCATAAAACGCCTGCACGATCGCCCAGGCTTCCTCGGCCGTATCAACAAACTGCATCAGGTCGAGGTCGCGCGCCGACACCACGCCTTCTGCGACCAGTGCCTCGAAATTCACGACCCGCGTCCAGAATTCCCTGCCGAACATCAGGATCGGCATCGGCTTGATCTTGCCAGTCTGAATGAGCGTCAGCAGCTCGAACGTCTCATCAAACGTCCCGAATCCACCGGGGAAGACCGCCACCGCGCGCGCCCGCAACAGGAAGTGCATTTTGCGCAACGCAAAATAGTGGAACTGGAAACTCAAGCCCGGCGTCACATATTCATTTGGTGCCTGCTCGTGTGGCAACACAATGTTGAGCCCCACGGACTCCGCGCCGACATCTGCTGCGCCGCGGTTCGCTGCTTCCATGATTGACGGCCCGCCGCCCGAACAGACAACGAAATGCCGCTTGCCATCCTCATCGCGCGGTGCGGCGCTGGCGAGCGCTGCCAATTTGCGCGCCTCGGCATAATATTTCGACTTGGCCTCGAGGCTCGCCGCGACATCGGCGTCGTCATGCCCGGACATTATGCCCGGTTCGGGAATGCGCGCCGAGCCATAAAATACCATCATCGACCCGATATCGGCCTCATCGAGCAGCAGTTCGGGCTTGAGCAATTCAAGCTGAAACCGCACCGGGCGCAAATCCTCGCGCAACAGGAAATCCATGTCCTGAAAGGCGAGCTTATACGCAGGGTCCATCGTCTGCGGCGTGTGGACGCCTTTTTCGGCGGTTTCAGCTTCTTTGCGGGCGCGCTCGAACACGCGCGCGGGAATGTGGGTTTCGGTCATTTTATAGCATTTTCCGTTCAGGCTGAGCTTGTCGAAGCCCTGCCCTTCTTATGGCGATGTTGCAAAAGCAAGGACAGTCCTTCGACAAGCTCAGGATAGCCGGATTTGAAATTTAGCGGCAGAACGGGCCGCGGCCCATATCGAAATGGAAATGATCGCGGTGGTCGGCGTTATAATCGGGGCTGAGCACGGTATTGAACCGGCGACAGGCCGACGCGCGCACCGACTTGAGAAAGCGGGCTTCTCGCTCATCGCCGTTCCAGCCATCCAAAACACTCACCCGCCGTCCGTTCGCCAGTACGAAGGCCGCAACATCGATCGCATTGGCACTGCCATGTTCCGAAAGCCGACCTGTCCCCGCAATCGGGCGGCAGGAATAAGTGCCCATCGCCTCGACTTTGACCACAGCGCTGCCGAATTCACCCATTGCGGGCACTTGCAAATCGCTTTGGACCCACTGGGTAAAGGCGTGCGCCAGCGGACAGGTCATCGCCGTAATCCCCGTCACCGGCACGCCAATGTCGCGCAGCTGAACGGCCCCCAGCGCCGAGCAGCCGCCGCTGAACGTCTGGTCGGGCAACAACGTATAGCGCGCCACGACGCGGTCGAGCTTCCCGATACAAATCTTGAGCGCCACCGGATCAGCGCCGCTCACGGGCTTGACGCGCGGCCGCTGCATTGCCGGACCATCGACGCAGGCGTGTAGGATCAAAAAGGGTGCGAGCAGCAATAAGGGGCGGATACGCATATCCGCCCCCTAATCGATTTCGTTTACGGCGGAAATCCCGCTTCGCCGCGCCCTGTGCGTCGGCTTGCCCGATCAGGCGAAGGCGCGAACCGCTTTGCGACGACGCAGGCTCGCGCCAACGAGGCCGAAACCTGCGATCATCATGCCCCATGTCGCGGGTTCGGGAACGGGCGACGAAACAAAGATGCCCGTCGAATATAAGCGAGCGTTCGAAAGGCCGGCACGGTTGAAGCTGAACGTATTGAGACCACCTGCGAGGTTTCCGGCATCGAATTCAAAGAAGGCTGTGCCCTGATAGCCGACACCGGTCGATGCCCCGCGCGCAGCGCCAACGTGGATGCCAACGACGGTCTTGCCGTAAAGCGCGGTGGCGAAATTGATCGTCCCGCCGCTCAGTGACGGCAATGTTTCTAGCCACGTCAATGTCGATCCCGTAAAGGTTGACACGCCCAGCAGGGTATTGAGAGCGCCTGCTTGTTCGGTCTTCGTGCTGCCGTTCACCAGATTGCCGGTATACCAGCCTTTGCAGGCAGTCGCCGTTGGCGAAATATCCGTAAACGCGCACGCCGTTGACCCAAGCGTTAACGCGGCAGACGCGGGTGTGGTCATTGCAATAGCTGAAACAGCGGCCAAAGCGGCCGAAAAATATTTGGTCTTCATCTCAAATTATCCCCAAGAAAAATGCGATGCGACTCGGCAGATTTTCTAATTGAGCTTTTATAACAAAATTAATTGATCGTTGCACTTGCGTTAACGATAGCAATGTCCACCGTTTCGTTTCGGGACATTAATGATGTCCGCCGCAACAGGTTGACTTCCCTCCGTTCGCCGTTAGGGGCGGCAACGGGCCACGCGGTCCCAACGCCGTGCTGCTCTCTGTGAGGAGAGAATATATGACTGAACGAACCCGACCTGACGCCAAACCTGCGCGTCCCCACTTCAGCTCCGGACCTTGCGCCAAGCCCCCGGGCTGGGACGCCGCGCGCCTTGCGACCACATCGCTCGGCCGGTCGCACCGTTCCAAAATCGGCAAGGCGCGGCTGCAACATGCCATCGACCTGACCCGCGAAATCCTGGGCGTGCCCGACACGCACCGCATCGGCATTGTCCCCGCGTCAGACACTGGCGCCTATGAAATGGCGATGTGGACGATGCTCGGCGCACGGCCCGTTACCGCAGTCGCATGGGAGAGCTTCGGCGAAGGCTGGGTCACTGATGCGGTCAAGCAGTTGAAGCTCGACCCCATTGTCGTCCGCGCCGATTACGGCCAGCTCCCCGATCTGTTGACCATCGACCAGAGCCACGACGTGCTGTTTACGTGGAACGGCACCACCAGCGGCGTCCGTGTGCCGAACGGCGACTGGATCAAGGATGACCGCGAAGGTCTGGCGTTCAACGACGCGACCAGCGCGGTATTTGCGTATGACATGCCGTGGGACAAGCTCGACGTCACGACCTTCAGCTGGCAGAAAGTGCTCGGCGGCGAAGGCGCGCACGGCGTCATCATCCTCGGCCCCCGCGCAGTCGAGCGACTGACCAGCTACACGCCGCCGTGGCCGCTTCCCAAGATCTTCCGCTTGGTCTCGAAAGGCGCCCTGACCGAAGGCGTGTTCAAAGGCGAAACGATCAACACCCCCTCGATGCTCGCGGTCGAGGATGTCATCTTCGCGCTCGAATGGGCGAAGGAACTCGGCGGCCTGCACGGCTTGATTGCGCGCAGCGACGCCAATGCAGCGGCGCTCGATGCCATTGTGGCGGAACGTCCGTGGCTGGGCCATCTCGCGGCGGACCCGGCGTCGCGCTCGCGGACCAGCGTTTGCCTGACGGTCGAAGGCGCCGACGAAGCGCTGATCAAGAAATTTGCGGGCCTCCTCGAAGCCGAGGACGCCGCCTACGACGTCGCCGGATATCGTGACGCCCCGCCGGGTCTGCGCATCTGGTGCGGCGCAACCGTCGATACGGCGGACATCGTCGCGCTCGGCCCATGGCTCGATTGGGCCTGGGCACAAGTCAAACAATAGCACCGCATCCCTGAGCCTGTCGAAGGGCTGTCCTTATTTTTGCATTGGTCAAGAATAAGGACAGGGCTTCGACAAGCTCAGCCATGCGGAACTTTTCATTCCCCCCGTATTTCGAAAGAAACCTCCATGCCAAAAGTTCTCATTTCCGACAAAATGGACCCTCGCGCTGCCCAGATTTTCCGTGAACGCGGGGTCGAGGTCGATGAAATCACCGGCAAGACCAAGGAAGAGCTGATCGCGAT
>JAYUQI010000009.1:0-5983 GCA_043756805.1 Sphingomonas sp. | reverse complement strand
GAGTGCCCTCAGCGTCCCGCTGCTATCGTCAATCATGAAGAGCTTGATGAGTTACGATTGATTTTTAGACTACGCTCAAAAACGCACGGTCGGTTGGGCCAAACTCGGCGGCTTGAGCTTAAAATTCATAGTTGATCCGAAGGGATGACTGCCGTCAATTGAGGCATTATGGCAACTGCATGACCAACCAACGCACCGGCGGACGCATTCTCGTCGATCAACTTGTCCTCCAGGGCTGCGACCGGATTTTCACGGTTCCCGGCGAGAGTTTTCTCGCAGTCCTCGACGCGCTGCATGACACGCCGCAAATCCAGACGGTCGTGTGCCGTCAGGAAGGCGGCGTCGCGTTCATGGCGTGCGCTGACGGGACGATGACGCAGCGGCCGGGCGTCGCGTTTGTCACGCGCGGGCCTGGAGCAACCAATGCCTCGATTGGCGTCCATGTCGCGATGCAGGACAGCCAGCCGATGATCCTGTTTATCGGCGACGTCGACCGCGGAATGCGCGACCGCGAAGGATTTCAGGAAGTCGATTTCACGGCCATGTTCGGACCCTTATGCAAATGGGCGAGCCGGATCGACGATGCGCGCCGCATCCCCGAATATGTCGCGCGCGCTTATGCCGTTGCGATGTCGGGGCGCCCGGGGCCGGTGGTGCTCGCGCTGCCCGAGGATATGCTGTGCGATGTCGTCGAAGCGCTCGACCGTCCGCGCCTGAACCCGCCCGAGCAAGACCCCGACGGCGCCGCGATGGAAGCCGTGTTCGCGCTGCTGAAGGATGCCGTTGCCCCCATCGCAATTGTCGGCGGTGGTGGATGGGATATCGGTTGCGCGCATTATTTCGCAATGTTTGCCGGGCGTTTGGGAATACCCGTGGCGGGCGCATTCCGGCGACAGGATGCGATTGATAATGCCTCGCCGGTGTGGGCAGGCAATCTCGGCTATGGGCCAAACCCGAAACTGGTCGAGCGGATCAAGAATTCGGACGTCATATTGTGTGTCGGCGCGCGGCTCGGCGAGGCGACGACCGATGGCTACACGCTGATCACGCCCGACCATCCCGACCAAATACTGGTGCATGTCCACCCTGACCCGACCGAATTGAACCGTGTGTATCGCGCCGACCTGCCGATCTGCGCCTATCCGCATGAATTCGCCGAAATGGCAGCGCTGTGGACCGACGATGTCATCCCGTTCAAGGACGGGCGCGAGGCGCATAAGGAATGGCTGGCATGGTCGACGCCCGAACCGTTCGACACCAAGCTGGACCTCGGCATGTGCGTCGCGGCGATGCGCGAGCGGCTGCCCGCCGACACCTTTATCTGCAACGGCGCGGGCAATTTCAGCGGCTGGTGGCATCGCTATTGGCGCTATGCCGGGCCGGTCTGCCAGCTCGCCCCGACCGCAGGCGCGATGGGCTACGGCGTTCCCGCTGCCGTTGCAGCTGCGATCCGCTATCCGGACCGCAAGGTCGTCGCGGTGGCAGGTGATGGCGATTTCCTGATGAACGGGCAGGAACTGGCGACCGCGATGCAATATGGCGCGGACCTGCTCGTGATCATTGTCGACAATGGCGCCTACGGCACGATCCGCATGCACCAGGAACGCGAATATCCGGCGCGCGTGAGTGGGACCACGCTCAGCAATCCCGACTTTGCGGCACTCGCGCGGGCATACGGGGGATGGGCAGAAACAGTCGAGACGACCAAGGCGTTTGCGCCTGCGCTAGACCGGGCGTTGAAGCAAAAGGGGGTGAAACTTCTTCACCTGAAGACGGATATTGAGAGGATTTCGGCGGGAACGACGATCAATGCATTGCGCGCGCGCTGATCGTCGCCCTTAGCGGCTGTTAAGCGACCGACCGGAAAGCTATGCCAGACGCAAGTTCTGGTTGCGGCGACGCAGCGACATGCCGACGATTCCGAAACCAAAGATCATCATGCCCCATGTTGCGGGCTCGGGCACCGCACTGGTCGCCGTGAACCCGATCAGTGGGCCTGCGCCGATCGTATCGATAAAGCGGGTTGCGCCGGTGCGCAGATTGATCTGATAAAATGCGCTATCGATGTTGAGATAGCCAAGGCCGGTTGTACCCGAGATGTCGAAACCGATCATATTGGAACTGGTGAGGCCGACACCGAGCGAGCCTACCGTGCGGTACACACCGCCGTTTGGCGCGTCCGACGTCATCAAGGAATCTGTCACGCTGTCGATACCGAAAATGCGGGTCGAAGACGGCGCAGGACGGCCAGCAACACTGTTAGTATAGGCCGTGCCCAGCAACGTTATGTCACCACCACCCGACCGTGTGATCGCTGTGTCAGTAAGCGTTGCCCCGGTTGTAACATTTGCACGAAGGTTTTGACCACCGCTGCTGATGATGCGCAGCCGATCCGGCACGGGGTTGAAATCGACACCAAAGGATGTGCCGCTCGGGATCGTCGACAATGTCGAAACCAGTGACGCAATTCCTGCCGTCGTCAGCGTATAGACGCGGCCAGTTTGCGACACGCTGTAGAGCAATGAATTCGCTGGCCGCATATCCAGGCCGAGCAACCGGTCACCAACGGCAAGGCCAGTGATCGAAAACGAACTGGCGATTGTCATCGGCGTCGATGAGTCGAATGTCACGATTTTGCCGTCGACCGTTAGACCGGCAATCTTTTCTGCATTAGCAATCGAAACGTGCGAGAGAATGATAGCTGCGGTGGCCGCAAGTTTAAAGAACCTGTTCATTGAATGTATCCCCGTATCTGATGATCAATAGCGATCATCCGAGTTACGACGACAGATGCGAGTCGGATGCGTTGCGCACACGAAATAATTAAGTTTCGGTTAATGTCTCAAATTGGGTCAGATGAGACCGGCCAGCGGTGAACTCGGATCAGCATAGCGTCGCAATCCCATCCGCCCTGCGCGATACGCCATCCGTCCGCTTTCGACCGACAGCTTCATCGCGTGCGCCATCAGGATCGGGTCTTTGGCTTCGGCAATCGCTGTGTTCATCAGCACGCCGTCGCAGCCCAGTTCCATCGCGACACTGGCGTCCGACGCCGTGCCGACCCCGGCATCAACAAGCACAGGCACGGTCGCGCCCTCAACGATTAGCCGGATCATCACGCGGTTCTGGATCCCTAGTCCCGAGCCAATCGGCGCGCCCAGCGGCATGATCGCGACGGCGCCTGCATCCTCGAGCCGCTTGGCCATGATCGGATCGTCCGAACAATAGACCATCGGGTGAAAGCCCTCCGTCGCGAGAATTTCTGTCGCGCGCAGTGTTTCGACCATGTCGGGATATAGCGTCCTGGCCTCGCCGAGCACTTCGAGTTTGACCAGATCCCACCCCCCCGCCTCGCGCGCCAGCCGTAGCGTGCGGATCGCATCCTCGCTAGTAAAACAGCCCGCCGTGTTGGGCAGGTAGGTGATTTTCTTGGGGTCGATATAATCCATCAGAATCGGCGCATTCCGGTCACTGATGTTCACCCGCCGCACCGCGACCGTAACGATTTCCGCGCCTGACGCAGCGACGGCAGCGGCATTTTGTTCGAAATCCTTATACTTGCCTGTCCCGACAATCAGCCGTGAGGTAAATGTCCGCCCTGCGACCGACCAGCTGTCGCCGTGATCGCCACCGCCGACAAAAGTCACAATCTCGATCTCGTCCCCATCCTCGACAATCACGTCAGCCAGCGTCGAGCGCGGTACGATCACCAGATTGCGTTCGACCGCAACCTTGGCGGGGTTCAACCCGAGTTCGTTCGCCAGATCGGCAACGCTCTTCCCTGCAAAGATGCGCCGATGTTCGCCGTTGACTCTGATGCCGATGGTGCCGTCGCTGGACATAATGATCCTGATGATTCTGCGTGAGGCTGTTGCCGATACCGAACCAAATCCGCCCGGTCGATGGGCATCGTTGACGTTGATCGATCCAACGGTCTATCGCTCTGGCATGCAACCCGTCACCACAATCGAGGGCCGCGCCTATCCATTCGGGCGCAAGAATGTCGATACCGACGTCATTATTCCCGCAAAATGGCTGAAAACCGTGACGCGCGCGGGACTCGCGAAGGGCGCTTTTGAAACGGTGCGCGCAGAGGCGGGCAATGTGTTCGATGATCCGGCCTATGCGGGTGCATCGATACTCATTGCGGGCGACAATTTCGGCTGTGGATCAAGCCGCGAACATGCGGCCTGGGCGCTCGACGATATGGGCGTAAAAGCTGTCATCGCGCCGAGCTTTTCGGACATTTTTTCGGGTAATGCCTATAAGAACGGCATTCTTACGGTCGTCCTGCCGCAGGCAGCCATCGACCGGCTTATGGACGTTGCAAGGACTGACCCGATCCACATCGACCTCAATGATCAAACGGTGACGACGCAGTTTCAGGACCGCTTCCGCTTCGAGATCGATCCGTTCCGGAAGCAATGCCTGTTGAATGGCACGGACGAGATCGCCCTGACACTTGCATCCGGCGCGAAGATTGATTCGTATGAACAGAGGATAGGGTCGGCGCGGCCCTGGTTGAACAAGGGAGTGGTGGCGTGAAGGCATTATTGTCGGTTGCGGTCGGTGGACCCGAAACGCTGGCGCTGAGCGAGATCGATGTGCCCGTCGCAGGGCCGGGTCAGTTGCTCGTCGCGGTCAAGGCTTGTGCCGTGAATTATCCCGACGTCCTGATCATCGAAGACAAATATCAGTTCAAGCCCGCGCGTCCTTTTGCCCCCGGCAGCGAAATTGCCGGTGTCGTCGAAGCCTTGGGCCAGGGAGTTACGGGGTTCAAAATCGGTGACCGCGTGATCGCGGTGACCGGGCATGGCGGTCTGGTCGAAAAGATCGCGGTTCCGGCAGCATCGGCCTACAAGCTGCCCGAAGAACGCAGCTTTGAAGACGGTGCGGCGTTGCTGATGACCTATGCCACGTCGATTCATGCGCTCGCGGATCGTGGCAAGTTGAAAGAAGGCGATGTGCTTCTCGTCCTCGGCGCGGCGGGCGGCGTTGGGCTTGCGGCGGTCGAACTTGGTGTCGCATTCGGTGCCCGTGTTATCGCGGCGGTTTCCAGTGAAGAAAAAGCAGCGGCGGCGCGCGCGGCCGGTGCGCATGACACAATCATCTATGGCCATGCGCCGTTCGACAAGGACGCGTCAAAGGCACTGGCCAACGCGTTCAAAGCCAAGGTTGGCCCCGACGGCGCCGATGTCATTTATGATGCGGTCGGTGGTGATTATTGCGAACCGGCATTGCGTTCGATTGCGTGGGAAGGGCGTTATCTCGTTGTCGGCTTTCCGGCGGGTATTCCGAAGCTGCCGCTCAACCTGACCTTGCTGAAGAGCTGCGACGTCGCCGGCGTTTTCTGGGGTGCGTTTGCCGCGCGCAATCCCTCGGCCAATGCAGCGCATATTGCGCGTCTGTTTCGCCTTTGGGCGGATGGCAAGATCAAGCCGGTTGTCACGCATGTTTATCCGTTCGAGCGTGGCGGCGACGCGATTGCGGCGCTGGGCAACCGCTCCGCGATTGGAAAGCTTGTCGTGAAGGTTGCCGATTAGGCGCGCGCCGCCTATCTGAACAGTCGAGATAGCCGAGGAATCGTCATGACCAATTTCAGTGACCGCGAAGCTGCGTTCGAAACCAAATTCGCGCGTGACGAAGAAATGCAGTTTCGCATTACCGCGCGCCGCAACAAGCTCGTGGGGCTATGGGCTGCCGAGAAAATGGGACTGACAGCGGCCGAAGCAGCGCCTTATGCAACGTCGGTCGTGCAAGCCGATTTCGAGGAAGCGGGCGATGACGATGTTGTGCGCAAGATTGTCGGTGATTTGAGCGCGGCCGGGGTCGAAACCGATGTCGTTGCGATCACGGCTCTTCTTGCTGAAAAAACCGTCGAGGCGCGCCGCCAGCTGATGGAATCGCAATAATGGGCATGCCCGCCGCCGAGATCGAAGCCATGATCGTTGCGGCCATTCCCGGCGCGCAGGTTGAGATTACC
>JAYUQI010000008.1:0-6040 GCA_043756805.1 Sphingomonas sp. | reverse complement strand
CCCGGCGCAATCCCGGCTTCCAGCGGAAACCCCGCCAGCAATGTCTGGCAAAAGGCATGGATCGTCATAATCCGAAGCCCGCCGCCGCGCGATTCCAGCACGGTGGCAAACAGTGTCCGCGCCCCGGCGACGTCATCCGGTCCGAACTCTTCATCGAGCGCTTTCAGCTCAGCGGCAAGCTCGGTGTCTTTGATCTGCACCCAATGTGCGAGCCGTTCGTGCACCCGCTCCGCCATTTCGGCAGCGCCTGCCTTGGTAAATGTCAGGCACAGGATCGTCTCGGGCTTCACGCCGCGCAGCAGCAGCCGAAGCACGCGCGCCGACAGGACGTAGGTCTTGCCCGTCCCTGCCGATGCCGACAGCCACACATGGTCCTGCGGGTTCGAAGCATCGCGCTGTTCCGCCTTCAGCGTCGCGTGCGGCGTGAACTTTCTATCTTTCACGGCCATACCATTCCGCCAGGCGCATCAGATGGTCATAATCCGTGTATGGCGCATATTCAGGGTGGAGCTTGGCCGTAAATGGCTCGCTGCCTATCAGCCATTTTCCCGCTGCTTCGTCGAAACTGGCGGCAGAAACGGCAATGAAATCATCAATCTTCACTGTCACGCGCTTACCGAACTGGCCTTTGTCTTTGGTCGTCGTCCAGTATTCAAAAACAGTCGGTTTGCCCGAAAGGCCCGCAAAGCCGTTGCGATCGGCAATGAGGCCAAGCAATCCGAGTTGCATCGCGAATCCTGCTTTCATCGCTTTGGGACTGGGCGGCGCGCCGGTTTTGTAATCGACAATCGCCAGCAAGCCGTCAGTCGAGTCTATGCGGTCCGCCACGCCTTTGAGGCGAACGCCGGCAATATCGGCCGAACCCTTGATTTCACTCGCGATCACCGCGCGCCCGCTTGCTTTGTCCGCCGCAACCTGTTCGGCGATCCAGTCAATCGCTTCCATCAGGCGCGGCTGCCACATCGCGCGCGTAACAGGGTGCATCCCGACATCGTCGAACCGTGCGGTAACGCGCTCGACGAGTTTAGCAGGATGCAGCTTGTCCTCGCGAAACCATTTGTCGAAAATCGCATGGATCAGATTGCCGCGCCATGCCGCCGTCGGATCGCCATCAACATCATCGAGCGCCGACACACGCAACATTGACTTGGCATAAAATGCGAAGGGATCAGCTTTCAGCCGGTCCACGTCAGTCACCGAAATCACTTTAGGACGACTGGCGGCAGGTGGCGACGGTGCAGGTCGCGCCACCAATTGCGCAGGCCCGTGATGCGAATCAATCGCTTGGGCCAGCGCGACAATCCGCGTCTCCGCTTCGATCCCGCCCAGCATCGCTTCCAGCCGAAGCACAAACCGCGACGAAATCGTTGGCGACCGCGCGTCGCGTTTGGCGCGGGTCAGCAACACGTCGCGCCCGCCCAGCGCTGTCGCCAGATCATGCGCCGCAAGCCCGACAAGCCGGTCCAGTCCGCCAAGTCCCAATTCGATCCGCACTTTCGGCGCGAGCCACGGATCGGGGCTTGCACTCGCGGGCCAGACTCCTTCGTTCAAACCGCCGCAGATCACGAGATCGGCGGACTGCAACCGCGCCTCGAGCAAACCCCATATTGAAATCCGCGGATGTCCGCCCTGCGGCGGTCGCACGGCAATTTCGCCAAGAAGTTGTTCGAGCAGCGCAAGCAGCGCCGCTGCGTCAAAATCAAGCGGACCTTCGGCCGCAGATGCGCCTAAATCAGCGAATATCTGAGATGCTGCCCGCCCCGCTGCACCGCTCCAAACCGCGTCGCCAGCCAGCATCTCGATTGTCGCACGAACGGCTTCGAGCAAATCCACAAGCGCCGGTTTCGGCGCTGCAAACGCAGTCTCAAGCGGCTTGAACAGCGGCGACACATCGCTCCACCACGTTGACGCTGTGCCCCTGATCCCGCGCACCCGATCCCCGCCACCCGCCAAAAAGGCGGCGAGGCCCGCCAGTCCCGGTGCCGGTCTCGGCCCACGCAACGCCAGATCAAGACTGCGTGCCCCCGCCAACCACGCGAGCCGCCCCTCGCCCGCCATGACCAGCGGATGTTTCAGCAAGGACAACAGAGCAACCGGGGCAAAGCGCTCGACCGCAACGCCCGCGACCGCAAGGATAAGCGTCCCTGCCGGCATCACGCTCAGTGGTCGCCCGCCCGAATCGTCGGCATTCACGCCCCACCGTTTCAAATGCGCCACCACCCGCTCGGCCAGCGCACGGTCCGGCGTGATCAGGGCGGCTGTGCGAGCGGGTGTTTCCAACGCCTCGCGCAGAGCGATCGCAATGCCCTGCGCTTCGTCCGCAGGAGTCGCAAATTCGGCCAGACGGACTCCGGGCAGCTTACGAAAGCGCGACGGCAGTGTATTCCACTTGGCCGTAAACTTTGCGGGGGCAAAAGCGTTCGAAACGGCGCGGGCACGCTGCGCGTGACGACGCTGACCATCGCCCCATCGCCAACGCACCACGTCGCTTCTGGCAACCTCCATTCGGTCCAGAAGAATACGCAAGTGGTGCTGCGGATGCGTTTCCGACGTTGATTGTCCGATCGCGTCCCACTCATCGCTGGTGCTGTAAATATCGACGCCGGGTAAAACGACCTGACCGTTCGGCAGTCGAGCGACAGCGCGCAGCAATTCTGCCACAGCCTTTGCCGATGTCGTGATCCCCGCTGCGACAACAAACCCGACAGGGGGTGCGGCAGCCCATGCCTGCGCTTGTCGCCGCAGCAAGATGTTGCGCCGTTCGACCAGATCGATCCGCCCCAGCCGCGCCAGTTCCTCGGGCCATCGGTCGAGCAGGATCGCAATCATGTCGAGCGACTTCTGCCAATGGATCGACAGGTCGTTTGCAATGTCGAGCGATTTTAACAGGTCCGGCCGGATATCTTCGGCCAGCAGCGCGTCGAGCGTGGCCGCCAGCTCGGTCGCCAGCCGCAGCGATTCGGCAGCATCGACCGGGCTGCGCATTTCGGCCCGCATCTGCTGCACCATCCGCGCGATCATGAAACGGCGCACCAAGGGATCAACCGCCGCTGGAACAGCTTGACCGCCCGCAGGATCAAGCGCGACACCCATTGCATCGCCGCCAACGTCCCCGACAGCAACCAATCGCGGCAGCAGCAATCCGGGCTCCGCCCGCCGCACGAACGCATCGGTAATCGCCCGAATGGCGCGGTTGTTGGGGACAAGCACCATGCCCCGCGCCAATGTCATCCGATCACGGCCGAACTGCGCCATCAATCCATTGACCAGCGCATCGGCAAAGTTCCGGTGAACCGGAATGGTGAAGACCTTTGGACCCGCTCGCCCTGAGCTTGTCGAAGGGTCAACCATCGGCGAGGATTGCCTCCGCTTCGGCAATCGCGCCGGGATGACCGACATCGAACCACATCCCCTGATGAACGACGCCATAGGCCCGGCCCGTTGCAATCGCGCGGTCCCAGAAGATGTTGGTCGAAAACTTAGCCGAAGGCGGATCAACAATCAGACGCTTCGCCAGCATCTGAATTCCCGTCCAGACAAAGGGCGCGATTCGTCCCGATTTCCGGCGACTTATCTTGCCGACGGCGTCCATATGAAAATCGCCACGCCCTTTGTGGCAATTGGCGCGCGCCTGCGGAATCATCAGCAGCAACGCATCCATCTCGGCATCGTCCCAGCGCTCCGCCAATAACGTGAACGCATCAGCCGGACCATTGACCCACAGATTATCGCTGTTCACCTGGAGGAAGGGATCAGCGTCGATCAACGGCAACGCGCGGATCAATCCGCCGCCCGTCTCGAGCAAAAGCCCGCGCTCGTCCGAAACAACAATCTCCATACCGTGATGATTGCGCTTCAGGTGCGCTTCCATGGCATCGGCAAGATAATGGACATTGACGACCGCGCGCGTGACGCCTGCCGCTGCCAGTCGCGACAGTGCGTGATCGATCAACGGCTTCCCGGCGACCGCGACCAGCGGCTTGGGCTTTGTCGCAGTCAGCGGGCGCATCCGCTTGCCCAATCCTGCGGCCATGACCATCGCCGTTTTCGGGACTTTGGTGCTGTTCGGCAATGTCAGGAAGATGGGGCGCTTTGCCGTCATGCGTATTGCACCCATGTCGCTGTGCGTGCTTCTGCAGGTACATTTGCATCAAACCAGCGACGCACAGGTTCAAGCGCTGGATGGGCGAGGTCACGCTCAAGCAGCCCCCACATCCGCGATTGAAACGATCGATAGTGCGCCTTGCCGTCCCGTTTCCAGAGGCGGACGAAGACGCCCAGAATGCGGGTATTGCGCTGCGCACCAAGCGCCCAATAGGCGGCATCGAAGTCATCGCCGCGCTTCGTTGCAGCCTTGTAATGCGCCAGCATTGCCGCTTCGACCGATGGCGAAACATCGCGCCGCGCATCCTGCAGCATCGACACCAGATCATAGGCGGGATGACCGACGCGCGCGTCCTGAAAATCAAGAAGGCCATAGCGCAGGACGCCCTCACCATCTGTCAGCATGATATTTTCGGCATGATAATCGCGCAGTTCGGTCACCCACGGGTCACCACCGCTATCGAACGGCGCAAGGACGTCGTGCCACGCTTTCTGAAACCCGGCTTCATCGACATTCAGGCCCAGTTGCGGGCAATACCATTCGGTAAAAAGGCCGACTTCGCTGATCCAGTTATCCAGTCCGTGACGCGGCAGCGCGGCGGGCGCATGGCGATGAAGATCGATCAGGACATCGACGACACCGCGATAGACACTCGCTTCGGATGCCAGATCGGCGTCGACGGCCTCGCGCATCCGCTGGTCACCAAAGTCCTCGATGAGCAACAGCCCCGCATCCAGATCGCGCGCCAGGATCGCGGGTGCGCGAAGACCAAGGCTGGTCAGATATTCGGCAACGTGAACAAAGGGGCGCGGGTCTTCGTGCGGCGGCGGTGCGTCCATCAACACCGCTTGCCGACCCGGCGCGACCACGCGGAAGTAGCGGCGGAATGACGCATCACCAGCCAGCGGCACGATATCGGCATCGCCCCATCCGGCACGCATCAGAAAGTCGGGTGCCGCTGCGGGCGGAATCATCGGAACGGCCATCGCGCTTTCCATGACGGCGGGACAGTCGCTGTCAAGCACCGCCCGCTGCCGTCAATGCTCAAGTCGATGCGCAACGCGTCCGGCCACAACGCAGCACCCATCCGTTCGGGCCATTCAACAACGAGTGCAGCATCGGCACGCGCGTCGTCTAGGCCCAGCTCGTCGAGCTCGTGCGGGTTCTCGATCCGGTAGAGATCGATATGCCACACAGCGATGCGCACTTCGGGCGGCGCATAGGGTATGACGATCCCGAAAGTCGGTGACGGCACATCGCCGGCAAAGCCCAGCGCACGGAGCAGGCCACGGGTCAAACAGGTCTTGCCGGCGCCAAGCGGACCTGACAGCGCGATGACATCGCCCGGCGCAATGACGGCACCAAGCAAAGCCCCTGCGCCCTCTGTCGCGGCTGCATCGGCAAGGTGCATCAGCGCGGCAGTTCGATCTTCGTCGCCGTGCCTTGTCCCGCTTCGGCCATCTGTGTGAATGTGCCGCCATGCGCTTCGACAACTTGGCGAACATCGTGCATATCGCCAGCGGTTGTGCCGGGGCCATTGTCGGAGACCACGATCATGGCGCCGTCGGGTGTGCCGCTGGCGTGGAGGAGGATCCGGCCGCCGGGCTCGGTGGTGGCAATGGCAGCCTCGAGCAGTGACGCGATGGCAGCGCGGAGCCTTTTGGCATCGCCCTCGACGCGGCCGACAGCCGGTTCGAAATCCGTGATGAATTCCTGTTTTTTCTCAGAAGCCGTAGCGTCAAATTCGGCAGCAACCGCATCGAGAATTTGCAGCAGATCGACCGTTTCGCGATCGACGCTATCGAGTCCCGCTGCGTCCTGAGTCGTCTGCAAAACTTCGTCAATCATCGTGCCCAGCGTGCCGACCGATTCGACGATTGCCTTGACATACCCCCGCGACGGCTCGGTCAGTTCGCCTGCATAGCCCTTGTCGAG
>JAYUQI010000007.1:0-6069 GCA_043756805.1 Sphingomonas sp. | reverse complement strand
CCGTTCTGGATTTCAGCGACAAAGGTCGCGCCTTCGTCGGTCAGCGAATCCATCGTGATGCCGATTTCGTCGATTGCCGTGCGTGTGTCGCTGGCGAGCTTTTTGACCTCGGCAGCAACCACGGCAAAGGTCCGTCCGGCATCGCCGGCGCGTTCGGCCTCGATCGCCGCATTCAGCGCCAGCATATTGGTCGTCCGCGCAATGCCGTCGATGATTTGTGTAGTGCGGCGAACCTGATCCATTGCGGATGAAAAATTCGTCAACTGTGCGCCGAGCCGCCCCACCATCATCGTCAGTTCGCTGAATTCTGCGATCGATGTCGCGATGATGGCCGCTCCCTCTTTCAGGCGGTTGCGGGCATTGTCCGACAGCATTCGCGCTTCATCGGTCGCATCCGTAACCTGGCGCTGATCGGTTTCGAGGCTTGCCATGACAGCCTGCAGCTCGGACAGAACCTGCGCTTGCGCGGCTACACTGGCTGCCACCAGCTGAACCTGCCCCGCCACGTCGGTGCAACCAATGGCCAGCGCGCCCGATTGCTCGGCGGCCCGGTCCATAAGCCCAGCGTCCGTCGCGTGGGCGTCAGCAGGTTCGATACGCGACTGAAACATAGGGACAACCTCTTCGTTCCCTGAAGGACTAGGGGCAAAGCAGTTGCAAAGCCGTTAACCACGGACCGTCTTGCCGTTAACGTAAAGCGCAGGCATAGCGACGTGATGTTTTTCAACTTCCTCGACGAGTTGCGTGCAGCTGGTATTCCGGCAAGCATGAAGGAGCATCTCGTGCTGCTCGAAGCGCTCGACAAGGATGTGATCGACCGGACGCCCGAGCAATTCTATTTCCTGTCGCGTGCCGTCTACGTGAAAGATGAAGGGTTGATCGACCGCTTCGATCAGGTGTTCGCCAAAGTGTTCAAAGGGATCGCCACGACCTTTGGCGAGCAGGGTGCGGAAATTCCTGCCGAATGGCTGCGCGCCGTGGCCGAAAAATTCCTGACGCACGAAGAAATGGCGGCGATTGAGAAGCTCGGTTCATGGGATGAAATCATGGACACGCTGAAGCAACGGCTCGAAGAACAGAAAGAGCGCCACGAAGGCGGCAATAAATGGATCGGGACGGGCGGCACATCACCCTTCGGCCACAGCGGTTACAATCCCGAAGGCGTCCGGATCGGGGGCGAAGGCAAGCATGGCCGCGCGCTCAAAGTCTGGGACAAGCGCGAGTTCAGGAACCTCGATTCATCCAAGGAACTGGGCACGCGCAACATCAAGATTGCGCTGCGCCGCTTGCGCCGTTTTGCCCGCGAAGGCGCGCTCGACGAGCTGGATATGGACGCAACGATCAACGGCACCGCGCGGCAGGGCTGGCTGGACATCCACATGCGCGCCGAACGCCATAATGCGGTCAAGTTGCTGCTTTTTCTCGATGTCGGCGGGTCGATGGATCCGCATATCAAGCTGTGCGAGGAATTGTTCAGCGCAGCGACGAGCGAATTCAAGAATCTCGAATTTTTCTACTTTCACAATTGCCCTTATGAAGGGGTGTGGAAGGACAACAAGCGCCGCTTCACCGAACGCACGCCGACGTGGGACGTGCTCCACAAATATGGCCATGATTATAAGCTGATCTTTGTCGGCGATGCGTCGATGAGTCCCTATGAGATCAGCCATCCCGGCGGATCGGTTGAGCATTTCAACGAAGAATCGGGAACGGCGTGGATGCAGCGGCTGACGACGACTTATCCGGCCGCCGCTTGGCTAAACCCCATACCCGAAGCGCACTGGGGCTATTCGCAGTCGATCGCGCTGCTCAGGGATTTGATGAATGACCGCATGTATCCGCTCACGCTGGGCGGACTGGATGACGCCATGCGCGGGCTAACGCGCAAGAATTAGGGCGCGGACTAACGCGCAAGAATTAGGGCGCGGGCTAACGCGCAAGAATTAGGGCGCGGCTTGACCCGGAAGAACTAGACCCGACGTTTTAGACGTTCAGTTGCAACTGCAACTGATGTGCTTTTTGCCAGAACTTGTCGGCAAGATCACGCCGACGCTCACGCGCCTGTTCGGTGACGGCGCGCTTAGCGGCCAGTGCTTCCTCGGCAGCCCGCCGGGAATAATATCGAAAATCAGATTCCATTTTGCGACCCCTGGATCGACTCACCGTCCAAAGCTATTGGCCATTAGTTACGAAAAGGTTTTCAAACGCGCAAGCGCTGCCGATTCGCGGCAATTGACCCGCGCCGCGCGCCACCATATCGAGACAATATGCCCCGGTAGCTCAGCAGGACAGAGCAACGGTTTCCTAAACCGCAGGTCGGGAGTTCGAGTCTCTCCCGGGGCACCAGACATGGAATGATACACAGACAAAACCCCGACATGTCGCCATGCCGGGGTTTCGCGACCCGTTGAGGGATAGGGTTTTAGAAGGTTTTGCGCAGCGTGACACCATAAGTGCGCGGCTGGTTGGGGTAGGCGCTGAAGCTGCCGGTCTGGATGACCGTCGGGAACGCTGACTGATAGAAATTGTTTTTGGTCAGGTTGCGGACCCAGGCCATCACTTCAAGCTGCGCATTTGCGTCGGTTACGCCAATGCTCGCGTTGACGATGTTGATCGTCGTCGTGCCGCAATTTGTGCCGTCGGGGCAGACTTCGGGAACCTGCTCGGTCAGCTGGAACTTGCTCGTGTAATCATATTCACCGCGGATGTAGGCCGAAAGCCCGCCACCGAAGTCGTGATTATAAGTCGCCGACGTGCTGATGCTCCACTTGGCAACGCCGGCTGGCTTCTGGCCCGTCAGGTTACGGAAAGTGGGGATGCGACCTGTCGCCGGATTAATCGGGCAGCGCACAGTGTCGTAATTTACGCATGGTGCATTGACGAACGAGTCATATTTCGGATCAAGATATGTTGCCGAGAAGGTCAGCGCGAGCGCACGAACCGGCTTGTAGGCGGCGTCGAATTCAAAGCCTTTGACCGATTGGGCACCGGCATTGACCAGTGCAAAGCCGAGGCCGTTGAACTGGTTCGACTGGAAACCGTCGATTTTCTGCTTGAAGACCGCAAGGTTGGCAAAGCCGCCACGGAACTTGGCTTTGATGCCGACTTCATAGACTGTGACGTCTTCAGGATCAGCCGTCCGGCCGACGCCATTGTTGGGCGGTCGGCTGTCGGACGACAGGTTGAACGCAGCGCCCTTCCAGCCCTTCGAATAGCTGACATAGGCATTCACGAAGTCAAAATCATAGGCGATGCGCGCGGCATAGACGATTTTGTCGTCGGTTCGGATCCCCGTTTCCGAGGCGTTCGGGAAGTTGACAGGGGCGTGGTTTGCCGTGTCGCCATAGAAGAATTGGGCGGCATTCAAGCCGAACGGATTTACGCCGCCGGGAGAGACTGGGCACGGTGCGCTACCGGGTCCGGGGAGCGAAGCGCCAAGACCGGCACCAAACAGGTTGACGGGAACAACCCCTCCGTTGGCCGCAGGATTATAGCCCTTTTGCAAAAGGCATCCCGCAATGCTAGGCGGCAGCGCACCGAATGGCAAAAGACCGAGACGCGGCACATTGTTCAGGTTGAGTAATGAAAACGCGTCGTTGAGCACGACATTGGACACAACTTCCTTCTTGTCGTTCAGATAGCCGAGTCCGCCGGTCACCGTCAGACGATCGGTAACCTCAAAATCTGCCTGCCCGAAGATTGAGTATGACTTGTCCTTTTGACGCCAATTGTCAGCGATGCCGGTTCCTGCGGCAAAATAGGTCCGGCCGGGGACGATTGTCGCAAATCCCGGCACCGCGTTAGTTGCGGCTTGAAGGCCCTCGAGAGCAAGGAGCAATTGGCCGACGCCACCAGCCGACTGCGCATTGATAAACGCCCGGGTGTCCCGGCCATAGCGAATGTCGCGCCCCGTTGTGAGCTTTTCATCGCCATAGAAAGCACCGACAAGCCAATTCAGCGGACCGTCGGATGTCGAAGCGAGCCGCAGTTCCTGTGTGAAGAAATCGCTCTTGCTGGCGCTGGTAAGGTTCGAAATGTCTGCGCCACTGAAATCGACGTCGAGTGTCGTGTCATTTACCTGATTGCGATAAGCAGTAATCGAGGTCAACTTCGCAAAGCCGAGATTCCAGTCGATCTGCCCTGAAAGGCCTTTGCCGATCACGCGGTTGGACGGATCGGTATTGAAAACCACTCTACGTTTAAAGAAGTCGCTGGGCTGGCTGATCGGCAGCCCCAGACCAGTCGGGTTAAGCGGCAAAAACGCCGGACCGATCAACAACGTCGCCGGACCGTTGAACACTGTGCTCGCAGTGCAGCATACTTCCTTGATGACGTTGTAGTCGCCGATCACACGGACCGAGAAGTCGGCTGACGGTTCGAACAATATGTCACCACGCAGCGACCAGCGATTGCGATTGTTGACATCGGTCTGGTTGGTGACGTTGGTCGTGTAGCCGCTGCGTGTATTCACGCTGCCCGACAAGCGGAACGCCAGTGTCTCGCCGAGCGGTCCGGTGATTGTCGCTTTGGGGTTGATCAGGCCATAATTGCCGAGGCTGATTTCAGCTTTGCCGCCCCAGTTGAACTGCGGCTTTTTGGTGATGATGCTGATCGCGCCGGCGGACACATTCTTGCCGAACAAAGTCGACTGCGGCCCGCGCAGAACTTCGACACGCTCGATCTCGGGAAGATCGTCGAGTGCTGCTGCGGATCGCGAGCGATAGACACCGTCGATGAACACACCGACCGAGCTTTCGATGCCGTCGTTGCCGTTACCATTGCCGAAGCCGCGGATGATGAAATTGACCTGACCCGCACTCTGGAACTGTGCCACCTTAAGCGACGGTACGACCGATTGGAGGTCGAGAAGATCGCGGACTTGCGCTTTTTCGATCGTGTCCTGCCCCGTCACCGAAACCGAGATCGGCACATCCTGCAGCGTCTGTTCGCGCTTGGCGGCGGTCACGATGATTTCATCGGCATCGGGCGCAGCGGCTTCGGCGGCTTGCGGCGCAACCTGGGCATAAGCCGGATGCGCGATGGCAACGGCGAACAGCGATGTTCCGATGAGGTGAATTTTACGCATGATTGGCTCCCCTTAGAAATGCCGACTTTGCGGCGAACTGCGCTTTGCGCGCTCATTGCCTGCGTTGTGCGTCCGCTTGACGCGAGCGTCAATGGCAGAATCGGCGAAAATCCGCCAAGTTTCAAACTGCTACCTATTGCGCACTGCACCAAATGGCATTGCCGTAACGGCAACCGAGTAGTGTCCAGAACATTAGACAGTTTTTTGTTGCAACGTGCCGTGGTCAGCGTAGGGCGAGACATGGCTGATCATCATCACTCCATCGAACCGTCGAACGAAAAGCAGAAACTTGCCGTGCCGCAAGAAGTGCAGGACGCCGTCCGCACGATCCTGAAGTGGGCAGGGGACGATCCCGACCGCGAAGGGCTGCGCGATACGCCAGCGCGCGTCGGTCGGGCGTGGCGCGAATATTGCGAAGGCTATCTTGAGGACCCCGGCTATCATCTGTCGCGGACATTTCAGGAAGTCGGCGGTTATGACGAGCTTGTCCTGCTGAAGGACATTCCGTTCCAGTCGCATTGCGAACATCATATGGCGCCGATCGTGGGCAAGGCATCGATTGCCTACATGCCAAAGGATCGCGTGGTCGGCATCTCGAAGCTCGCGCGCGTGCTCAACGGCTATTCGCGGCGCTTGCAGGTTCAGGAACGGCTGACGGCGGAAGTCGCGAACTGCATCTGGGAAAACCTCCAGCCGCAGGGCGTGGCGGTCGTGATCGAAGCGCAGCACGGTTGCATGACCGGCCGCGGCGTCCGCACGCATGGTGTGGGCATGACGACTTCGCGGTTGATGGGGTGTTTTCTTGATGACCACCGCAGCCGGAAAGAAGTGCTCGGGCTGATGGGGTACTGAGCGACGCGGGCACGGAATAGCCACGCTATTCCGACCTCGCGGCGCGATCGGCCGGCGGTGCGCAGCAACCGACCGACGAAGCGGCTTTGCCGTTTCGCGTAGGTGATCTCTGGTTTGTCGGGGGGGGGGCG
>JAYUQI010000006.1:0-17625 GCA_043756805.1 Sphingomonas sp. | reverse complement strand
CGGCAACCGAGATGTATCCCGAATTTGCGAAGTATTTCTCGATCGAAAGATCGACGTAGGTTGACAGATACGGCAGCAGCGCGATGTTGCCGCCGTTCGAACTGAAGATGCTCTGCCCCGGAATCGTCGAGCCAAGACGCGTCAAATCAACGCTGTATTCCTGGTTGATGCGAAGCTGATCAAGCCGCGCCCGAACCATGCTCTGCGATGCACCGACCTTGACATACAGGTTATCGAGCAACTCAAGCGAAAGTGCGGCACTGGGCAGCACGTAGGTGTAGCTCGCCTTGCCGCTTGCTGGGTAAACCTGAACCGCACCATTGCTGAAGTTCGAAATCGACCCGACAGAGCTCTGCTTGGTATGAACAACCTGCGTGCCGATCGAGCCTGCGAGCGGCCGTCCACCAAGCGTGCCGTCGATCTTGAGCATCGCATAGCCGGTGATGACGTCTTCTTTAATCGAGTTATCGCGAACCAGCGAAACCGGACGATTGTCGAACACGGCGTTCAGCGTGTTGTTATAAAGATACAAGGGATCAAGTGTCAGCATTGCCGGCACGCCGAGATAATCGAGCGAGACGTTCGTGCCGAGTTTGGCTGCCGCAGGCACCGGCACGAATGTCGGCGTTCCGCTTGCAACCGTGCAGCCCGTTCCCGCGCCCTTCGGGCACAGGAAGAACGAGGTAAACTTGCTGACCTTTGTCCGGCGGCTGTAGTTCGCCCCGATTTCCCAGCCCTTGAACACGCTGCCACCTTCAAACTCGCCGTCAAGGCTCGCCCGAAGCGATTTCAGGTCGTCGGTGAAACTTGGGCGGTTCAGGAAGCCGGCCTGCACGACCGTCTGCGTCCCATTATAGCCCCAGCCGCGCGGATCGGTGATCCCGAAGATCGCCGTGTCGGTGTAGTTCAGCGTTGGGACAATATCGAACGTCCCGTCGCCATTGCGCGTGATGTTGATCGTGTCTTTCGGACCCGCACCATTATAGCCCGCGCCGGTGTAAGTTTCGAGCAGGAAGTCGGTCCGCGTCGAGCGCGACCAGGCCGCATCGATCTTCAGATGCTTTGACCCGCCAAGCCCAATCACGTTGTTCCAGCCGATCGACAATGTGTCAGCATCGCGCTTGTTAATGTCGTTGCGCTGCACGGCTTGAACACCGGTCAGTGTTGCCTTGGTTACGAAACCATCGACCACGGTGTAGCCGGGCTGCAACGTCGCGCCTGAGCCCCAGCCAGGGTTGATCGGAAATTCGATCCCGCGAAGCCGCTGTGTTTCCTTGAACTTCGAATACAACACATCAAGCGTCGAGTGGAAATTATCGCTTGGCTGATACTCGATTGTTGCCACCGCGCCGTAACGATCAAACAAGTTTGACTGGACATAGGGCTTGGCGCCACCAAGCAACAGCGCGCCACCAGCTTCAGGCGCATTCGGGAAGCCCCATGCCGCATAACGCTCGTTCTGTGAGGGAGACGACGAGACTGACACACCAAGCGCGATGCCCAGCGTATCATCGGCAAACTTATCGACATAAGCCGCTGACCCACGATAACCGTAACGCGGTGAGTCAGGATTTAGGCTCTTCAAGCCATTCATCTGGCCGCGCGCCTGAACTGCGATGATCCGGTCTTTCTGCGCTAAGGGACGAAGCATGCGCAGATCAACTGTCCCGGCAATGCCCGCCGCGATCAGCGACGCATCGGGTGACTTCTGGACAACCACATTGTTGAAGAATTCCGACGGATACTGGTCGTATTCCACGCCGCGGTTGTCACCGACAGTCACTTGCTCGCGACCGTTCAGCAATGTTGTCGAGAAATCGGGACCAAGACCGCGGATCGAAAGTCGCTGGTCGCGCCCTTCAAGGCGCTGCGCCGTCACACCCGGAAGGCGCGCGAGCGAGTCAGCAATCGAAACGTCGGGCAGCTTGCCGATATCTTCAGCCGTGATCGATTCAACGATCGTCGGTGTCGCGCGCTTCTGCCGCGCCGACGACGCGAGCGAGCCACGGATACCCGTCACGACGATTTCGACCTCATCCGCTGGCGCAGGCGTCTGAGCGAGCGCCGGTGCAGTGCCCGCAATCAGCGCGATGGCAGCAACGCCCGCCGAAAGCGAGCGGCGATTGCGGATAAAACTGGTGGATGCGATCATGATAATCCCCTCTGCTGCGCGAAAAACGCGCGTCCTGTTCATCGGTTCACGTATTTGGAACCTTGAGGATGTCACTAAACTGCCACGCGCAATTCAGAAGGATTTCACATACGTATTCATGCGCTCAACGCCCCAGCAGAAACATATTGACCGTCAACCGCCCTGTTGCGGGATTATCCGACAGGTTGAGGTCGTCGGGGATGCGTGCGCAGTGCAGCGCATTGCTCGGATACAGCAGCGCCCTGTTGTAATGTCCCTCGAACAAACCGATTTCCTCGAACAGCGCCGTATCACCGCCGATGTAGGCTGTGTCGGGGACGCCGCCGTCGCGCACTTCGTCGTCAATCATCCGCTGATAACGCGGCAAACGCGCGGCACTGACCGTCTCAAATCCTGTCGCCCGATGGCGGTAAAACGCAGTGCCACTGCCAGCCGCGCCACCCAGAAAATGCAGCAGCGCCAATCGCTCCGGTTCGACTCCGTCGAAATGCGGCAACCGCTGGGTCGGCGTCAGTGCTTCGGGCGGCGTTGTCACCAAAGAATAGAGCGCATCAATCACGCTGCAATCGCGGACTTCGAACACCTCGGCAATCAACGGCGCAAGGGGTTCAACAAAACGCCTGACCAGCGCCGGTGGCACCACCGCACGAATACCCGGATAATGCACACCCATCGGCACAAAGCCGAGCATCGCCGCATCGTCGGCCAGCAATTCGGGACGCGGCACAAAATCATCGATGACAACGACCGGCACGCTCTCGCCTCCGATCCGCTCCACGCTGATATGCTGCACCATGCAGACTTATTTGCCCGCAGCTATCTTTATTGCAAAGCCCCCGCCTGCGCCCATCGGCAGCGACAAGCGATCGCCCTTCTTCACGGCCTTGGTTTCGATCAGGATGTCGGCGCGCGTATCCTTGCGATAATCAGCAGTCGGCCCGTCACGATACACTGTCGCGGTATAGCGCTTCCCCGCGTCGAGGAAATCAAGGGCGACCTCGGTCGTCCGCCCGTCGCGATTGGTAACGCCACCGATATACCAGTCCTGCGTCGCTTTTGCTTTGCGGGCAATCACGGCAAACTGCCCGACTTCTCCTGACAGCATCGCACTTTCGGACCAGTCAACGGGCACGCTCCCGATGAACGCCAGTTCCCTGGGATGCTTGATCAAATTCTCGGGCAAGTCGGCAGCCATCTGTATGGGGCTATACAGCACGAGATACAGTGCGAGTTGCTTGGCCATTGTTGATGCCATCCCCTGCCCGTTCTTGCCGACCAGCGAAAGCACGCCCGGCGTGTAATCCATCGGCCCCGACAGCATCCGCGTGAAAATCAGGTCGACTTCATGCCCCGGCCCATTATCCGGCTGCCCCCACGCGTTATATTCCATGCCCCGCTGCCCTTCGCGCGAGACCCAGTTGGGATATGTGCGACGCAGGCCGGTATCCTTGACCGGTTCATGCGGATTGACCGCTATCTTGTGCCGCGCCGCCGTCTCGACAACCTTCAGATGATGGACGACCGAGACTTGCCCCTCGTGCCATTCCATCCGCACCTCGCCGGGCTTGTCCCCCGCCGCGATAATGCCCCCCGCGTCGGCAACATAGCCCGACTTAACCGCAGGCACGCCCATCCGCTGATACAGCGCCATCGCGTCCTCAAGCTGAGCTTCATAAACCGCAATATTGCCGCCGGTTTCATGATGCCCGATCAGCGCGACGCCCTTGCCGCGGCCATAATCAGTGACAGCTTTCAGATCGAAATCAGGCGTATTTTCTGTAAAACTGAATTCATCGCCATGCCCGAACCAGTTCCCGTCCCAGCCCTTGTTCCATCCCTCGATCAAGACCCCGCCAAAGCCGTTCTTTGCAGCGAAATCGATATACGCCTTGGCGCGGCCGGTCGTCGCGCCATGTTTGGGGCCCTGCGACCAGCTTAGTCTGTCGAGGTGCATCCCCCACCAGATGCCGATGTAGCGCATCGGCTTCACCCAGCTGACATCACCCAGCTTGTTCGGTTCGTTGAGGTTGAGCTCGAGATCATTGTTGTACAGCCCCTTGGCATCGTCACTGATCCGGATCGTCCGCCACGGCGTGGAAAAGGGCGTCCCGCGCACGACCTTTGGACCCGTTGCCGAGGGCGACAGCAATGCGCGGAACGATTGTCCCTCGATCCGCTTGATCCACATGCCCGAATAATCGACCAGCACCGCTTCGTGGAAACTCAAGTGCGTCCCATCGTCGAGGCGCATCGTAAACGGCGTCTGCGCGGCGGAAACGGCATTGATCGGCGTCTTATTGTAAAGATATTCCTCGCGGTTCCATTCCTGCGCGGTCGCCCACCAAGCACTGCCCGGCGTGACGAGATTGAACTCGGTCACTTCCTCGGCAATCTTCATTGTTGTCAGCGTGGGCTGCTTGGGCATTTCATAGCGGAACCCCATGCCATTATCGAACAAGCGGAAGCGTAGATTCATCGTCCGCTTCAGGCCCGACGGCTGGATCAGACGCACCAGCAACTCATTGTAGCGATTGCGGACATTCGTCCGCTCGCCCCACGGCTGTTGCCAGGTCTCGTCGCCCTTCGCAGTTTCCGATCCTGCCACTGAAAAGCCGCGCACCATCGCTTCGCTATCCGTCAGCAAAAAGCCTAGCCGCGATGGCGCGATCAATATTTTGCCCTTGCGACTGACCGAATACATCGTCCGCCCGTCATTATCGGTCTCTATTTTTACCGAAATCGATCCGTCGGGTGATGACGCGGTGGCAGTGGGGGCGGCAAGCGTCGAACTTGTCCAAAGCAATGCCAAGGCACCAGCCGCAATGCGAGTAACGGGGGACAACATTGGGGCTCTCCTGATTATCGATTATCGGTGGTGACAGTCCGGCGGAACATGGCCGATGTCACGGGGTTGGCATACGTATTCAGCACGAAGTCCATATACCCGTTACGGCCCCGAAGAACCGTGATAGAGGCGACCGATGATGACCATCCGTGCATTGCTCGCTCCCCTCCTCGCGCTGGTCCTGCTTTCGGGCTGCGCCTATCGCAACAACTTTCCGATCACACAGGCATTTCCGAAAGCGACCGAAGACCCGTCGGCGTTGCGCGTTTACGTCGATGCCAACGGAACCTTCTATCCAAACGACTGGCGCGAAAAGTGCGGCGCCGCCTGCGCAAAGATCAAGCGCGGCTTTTCCCTTCTGACGACCAGCCTCGCCGCCGCCGATTATCGTGCGCACATCTTGGCCGACGAAAAACGCCAGCTTGCCCAGATTGCGGATTATGCTGCCGCTCATCCGCGCCTGTTCATCCTGATCCACGGGTTCAACACCGACGAGGACGACGCTCGCGAATCCTACCGGCGCATCCGCGACCGCATTGCCTTCAACGCTAGTGACGGCGTGATCGAATTTTATTGGGACGGCCTCGTCAAACTACCATCGAAAGACGCGTTCAGCGTGGCGCCGCTTGCATTCTGGAGCAAAGCCACCGGGAATAGCCAGACTGCCGGGGCGAGAGGCTTGCGCCGCATTCTCGCTTTGGCCAAGAACCGCGACATCTTCGTGATCTCGCACAGCCGCGGCGCGTCGGTCGCGCTCAGCGCGCTGTCGAACCCGCCCTTTGCCGATGGGTACCTCACAAAAACAGAGCGTCTCGATTTCGACCTTACCGACGGCGTCGACGGCAGCCCGAATTTTCTCCGCCCTGCCGCGTTGCCGACCGATACCGGCAATCGTGTTCGCCTTCTGACGCTTGCGCCGGCCGTCGGTTGTATCGATTTCAGCCGTGCCGACGTCACGCGTCGCCCGGCGCGGATCATGGACGCGGACGGCTGCGTCGACGTGCGCCCGCTGCGTTCCGAAGTGACCTTCTTCGGCTATACCCTCAACGACAAGGACAGCGTCCTCGGCAAGTTCATCCTCCCATCAAACTGGTACAATGCGACCGATTTTGGTTTCAAACCCGAACTTGGCGTAACGCTTGGAAAGCGGTGGAATGTGCTTCGTCCATTCCCGATTATTACAGCACCCCATGGCCATGATTTCGATTGCTATATTGCAGACACCGAATTCGGTGACATGCTGGACCAGGCGGGCATCACTGTTAACCCGAACCCGAAACTTGCCCCGCGCAAACCATGTGGCAAACAACCAAAAGCTCAACGCAAACCATAAGCGTCGCCTAGCCGGTCGAGCGCTAGCGTCAGCACCACCCGCCCCGACCGCGTTGGCCATCCCATTGCCTTTTCTGCCATCGGCAGCGGCTCGCCCGCACATACAATCCGCCAGAGGATGTCGGACAATCCTCGCCCGACGTCGGCAATCGCACGCTCGAAGCGCCGCTTTGCCTCGATCTGTGCCATCGTCGGATCCATGCTGCTCGGTGCACCGCGCCTCCCTTTTGCCATCGGACTCGCATCCCATCGCATTGTGAGGCTCGGCCCAAGCAATGCCATTTCATAGTCTGCGCGTAACCGCTCCCCCGCTTCGAATTGTCGTGCATCAACCAGATTGCGTGCCCGCAGCCATGAGAGCGGCGACTCCGCGACATTGACCACAAAGGTTCGCCCGGACGGCAGCTTCGTTTCAACCAATTCGCGCTGTTGCATGTCATATCTCCCGAATCACAGATTACGGCTTGCCAAACGAACCATATTGTAGGAAAGCATTAATCCTAATTGGTTACACAAGGGCAAGTTCATGATAACCCGCATCCGCGAAGTTCGCCGAGCCAAGGGACTTACGCTGCTCGATGTCGCAGAACGCTGCGCACCACCAACCACCGCACAGACCATTGGTCGTCTTGAAACCGGCACGCGCACCGTATCGGTTGGCTGGCTCAACCGCATTGCCGCCGCGCTGGACGTTTCTGCGGGTGATCTCGTCGAAATGCCCGATCACGCCGATCTCCCCGTTGCGGCAATTCTCGATGCGGAAGGTGTGAATGCGCCACGGCGTCCCTCGGTCGCGGCCCCGCCTGCCCCCGCGCCGGGGATGGTCGCCATTCAGGTCGAAACCACGATCGGCGAATATCGCGCAGGCGACACGATCTGGTGCCAGCGCGTTGCTCCTGACAATTTTGCGACATTGCTCAACCGCGACGTTCTCCTCCCCCGCCCCGCAGGCCGCTTCATTTTCGGTCGCCTGATCAACCGCGACGGCACGATGCTGCAAATTCTGCCCCCCGGCGCAGGCGGAAAACAGCAGGTGATTTCTGATCCAGCATGGGCCGCCTATGCCGTCAAACTTATCCGGGCGCTTTAGCGCTTTTCGTGCGTTCTGCATGGATAAGGTCCACATGAGCATGGAGTAACACATGGCGTTAGAGACTATTTTCAGCCTCTGCATGGCCGCGGCAGCCGTTGGTTGGCTCATGCTCGCCGCCGCTCCGTTGACACGCACCAACCTTGTCCGGGCTGCCCGGATCATCGTTGTCGGGCTGGCCCTCGCTTATTTCATTCAGCTCTTTACGATAACCCAGCCCGTCCCCGGTGCGGGTTTCACTACGCTCGCTGGCGTCACTGCGCTTTTCTCACTGCCCGGCAATGTCATGCTCGGCTGGACACATTATTTGGCGTTCGACTTGTTTATCGGTAGCTGGGAAGTCGAGGATTCGGCCAAAATCGGCCTGCCGCACTGGGCAATCCTCATCCCGCTCGCGCTGACCTTCCTCGTCGGGCCGGTTGGCCTTTTCACCTATGCCATCATTCGGACGATCCACATGTGGCGTCGTCATGGTCGATTGATGCAGTGACGGGAATGGTGGGCGCTGACGGGCTCGAACCGCCGACCCTCTCGGTGTAAACGAGATGCTCTACCAACTGAGCTAAGCGCCCGCACAAAAGTCCCTAGCCGCAATGCCCGCTAAATCGCAAGCCCGTCGCTCGCTTTCGCGGCGCTCAGATATGCCGCCATGGCCGACGCCGCGCCATCCGAAAGTTCGATGAACACTCGCTGACCATCTTCCGGATCGGCCACGCGGATAAACATGCCGTTGTCGCTCATCGTCTTAATCCAGCGCAGTGCCGTCGTCGGCGGAACGGCGGCGGCAATGCACAGGCTCGAGACTGCCACGCGCACGCGCTCGAGCCGCGCCGCCATCAAATCGAGCAGCATATCCCATGCCGGATCAGCAAACAGATCGCTGCGGAAAAATCGGTCGCGCAGTCGCCGCAACCGGATGATCGCGCGCACGTCGGCTACGGTGACAGCACTTTTTGGTGCACCATACCCACCGGGGTCGGCCCGAAACCCGATCAGCACATCACGCCCCCCCCGCAAAGGCGCAGGCCGCTCATTGCCCACCAGATCGGCAAGCGTCTGGGCGATCCGCTGCACGTCATCGGCCAAACGCTGCAACCGCATTGAATCATCGACGGCCGCATCATGCAGCACCGGTTTGCGCACTGTCCCGAACAGCGCGAGTGCGGCGATCCAGTCGGACGCACTTGCCTGGCTCATCAAGGACACCGACGGTGCGTTCAATCGTGCGGCAACCTGATCCAGCACGTCCATCGTACTGTTGACGAGGATCGGTATGCGTTCGACACGTCCCAGCGCATCAAGCCGGTCCAGAAACACGTCGAGACCTGCACCGGCGTCCGCTGCAACATCGACAAAAATCGCATCACCCGCTGGATAGTCAGCGAGACGTGTCAGGCCATCACTGATCATTCCGCAGAATAGAACACGGGCACCCAGCTGAATTGCAATCGATTGCGCGCGCTCTTGACCACTTTCACTGTCGGCAAAGATAGAAATACGGTGTTCGTCGGGACTATAACTTGCCAAGCTCTCGGCCTCTAGTGGGTGAAGTTCGAACATGATCGTTAACCCCCGAATTATTATTGTCCAGTGTATCGCCGCTTCGGATCATTGTCAGCCGATATTGGCGCGGTTTCGGATCAAGCTCTGCTCGCTTGCCCCTGCGACTCGGCTAGATTCCGCCATCGGGAACTTTGACCATTTCGGGGGCTAGGCCGGGTATGACCATCGATCGAACGGCGTCGCGTGACGGCGCGGCGACAGTCGAGACACTATTGCTGGGCGAAAGCGCGTCGATGGTGGCAGTCCGCGCGCTTGTTTGTCGCGTCGGTCCGGGGAATACATCAGTGCTGATCACTGGTCCGTCGGGCAGCGGCAAGGAGCGCGTTGCCCGCGCAATCCATGTCGCGAGCGATCGCGCGTCGGAGCCCTTTTGGCGCGATCAACTGTGGTGCCATCCCGCGTGACCTTCTCGAAAGTGAGCTGTTCGGCCATGAGAAAGGCAGTTTCACGGGAGCCCATGCCCAGCGGCAGGGCCGGTTCGAAGAAGCGCACAAAGGCACATTGTTTCTCGATGAAATCGGCGACATGCCGCCCGACATGCAGGTCAAACTGCTCCGTGTCCTTGAAGAGCGCCGCATCGAGCGCGTCGGCGGACGCGGCACTATTCCGGTTGATGTGCGGATCGTGTCCGCCACGCACCGCGATTTAAGCCTCGCGATAGAGGATCAGCGCTTTCGCGAAGACCTCTATTATCGCCTTGCCGTTTTCCCGATCCATTTGCCGGGGCTTGCCGCACGACCCGGTGACTTGCCGCTTCTCATCCGTCATTTCCTGCGCACGATTACAAACGGCGCGCCCAATGTGCGCTTCTCGCATCAAGCCATCGCCATGCTTGCCACACACGAAGCGCAGGCACGTGCGTTTGGTATCCTTCATGCGCTTGAAGCGAGCCTTGATCATCGTGCGGGGGGAACAACAGCGGCGTTGATGGCGCAGGTTTATCGCGAAGCGCGCCGTTGCCTGACGCGCGCAGCAGAGGAAATCGATCCATTTTGGTGCAAACAGGCGCGCGCGACGGTGGAACCGATTGCCGAGGCGTGGGGTGCGATCGCTCAGGCTGCGTGACGGCGCATTTTCTCGATCAGCGTGGTGCGTTGCAGCCCGAGGGGGCGCGCGGCATCCGCGACAACACCGTTGGTCCGATGCAGCGCCTGGCCGATGTAGCGCCCTTCGAGGTCATGGAGGATGGCACGAAGATCAACACCAGACGTGCCGATGTCGGTACTTTCGACAGGAACGTGCGCGACAACAGGTGCCGGGACGGCGACGCTGACTTTGGGGCGGAGCAGCAAAGCGTTGACGTCTTCTGGCCCTAGCGTTTCACCGGGATGGAGAATGGCGGCCCGCTCGACAAAATTACGGAGTTCGCGGACATTGCCGGGCCAGTGGTGTGCCCGCCGACCCCTTGCGAGCGCAGCGTGCACCCGCCAAAGCAGGCACAAGCGTTGGCCAGTCAGCCTTGGCATGTTCACTGATCGTAACAACAGTCATTTGATCCCCACGTCTGCAAACAAGCAGTCGTAGCTAACCTAGCAATGACCATGCCAATCGTTGGTGCGTGGGAAAGACGCAGCGAAGCGTCAAAAGCCGGTCGCCTGACGCCCACGCAACCGTCAAAAATATGACGCGCTAAGCGGCGTCGCTGATCCCGAGTTCGGCGAGTTTGCGATAGAGCGTCGAGCGGCCGATCCCCAGCCGCCGCGCCACTTCGGTCATGCGACCACGGTAGTGGCCGATGGCAAGGCGGATGACGTCGGCCTCAATGGCTTCAAGCGCGCGCATATTGCCATCCGAATTGAACAGCGTAACGCCCGCCGCTTGCGGACCATGATCGGTAATGGGTGCCCCGGCGACGAGCAGGCTCGCGATATGCGGAAAATCAGTCGCAGTCAGCGCGTCGCCATCGCAAAGCACTGCCGCCCGGAAAAGCGCGTTCTGCAACTGGCGGACATTGCCCGGCCACGCATAACCGCCGAGCAGCGACATCGCTTCGTCAGTGATGCCGAGTTCGCGCAGGCCGGGCTGCTTGGCGATACGCGCGAGCAAATGGCGCGCGAGGGCTGGCACATCGCCGCTGCGGTCGCGCAACGGCGGAATGGTGACCTGAACAACGGCGAGGCGATAATAAAGATCTTCACGGAAACGTCCGGCGGCGACCTCGTCGAGCAAGGTTCGATTGGTGGCCGCAACGATGCGGACGTCAACGTCGCGCGGTCGGCCGCCCACCGGGCAGACTTCGCCCGACTGCAGGACGCGCAGCAATTTTACTTGTGCATCAAGCGGCAGATCACCGACCTCGTCCAAGAACAGCGTCCCGCCATCCGCATCGACAAACTTGCCGACTTGACGGGCGAAAGCGCCCGTGAACGCACCCTTTTCGTGGCCGAAAAGTTCGGATTCGACGAGATTGGCAGGAATCGCGCCGCAGTTGACGGCGACCAGCGGTTTTTTGGCGCGGGGGCTGGCGGCATGAATCGCTTCGGCGACCACTTCCTTACCGACCCCTGATTCACCTTCGATCAGCATCGGGACCCGCGCGCGGGCAGCCTTTGCCGCAATCGCCAGCGCCGCGCGGAATTTCGGCGCAGAACCGACGATTTCGTCAAAGCCAAGCGGTGCCGATATTTTTTCGGACAGCGGGCGCAGTTCGCCGCTGCTCGATCCTTCGGCCATCGCAGCTTCGAGCGCGGCGAGCAGGCGATCGGGCGCAATCGGCTTCACGAGGAAATCAGACGCGCCGGCGCGCATCGCTTCAACCGCAATCGCGACCGAATCGGTTGCCGTCAGCATCAGGATCGGCAGCATCGGGCGGCGTGCGCGAAGTTCCGAAATAAGATCGGCGACACCGTCACCCCAGCGATCGATAAGGATCGCGTCAAGCATCATGCCGTCGCGTGTGCCCAGCGTTGCAATCGCCATTTCATTGTCGCTAATCGCAATCGTCCGCCATCCTGCCCGCGCGGCAAGCGCCGACACCAACCGGACCTGTGCCGGTTCGTTATCGACGAGCATCAACATGCGTGTCCCGTTCGGAGCCAAGGCCGTCTCCATTTTTGTCCCAATGAAGGACATCTTTTAATCCCCAACGGTAAAGTTCCTGTGAATCGCCGTTAGAATCGATCAGTTGTCAAAAAGCTGAAGTGCTCATTCATCGGCCAGAAAGCGACTGAACGACCAGCTTTGGCTTGAGGGGCGCGCGGGTCGCGGTTAAGGGCTGAGGCCAGTGATCAATTAGTGAGGACGAAAATGGCGGGGAATGGCGAAACCAACGGCGATCTGAATGCGCACACCGAATCCTATACGCGGTTTATCTGGTGGCTGAAGTTCGGGTCCATTGCGACGGCAGTGATCACCGTGCTTGTCATTTTCCTGATCACCCGGTGAAAATCGCTGTCCTGAAAGAAACCGCCGACGGCGAGCGGCGTGTGGCCGTGAGCGCGGAGACGGTGAAGAAATTCATCGGTCTCGGGGCGACTGTTTCGGTTGAAAAAGGCGCTGGCGTCGCGGCGTCGGTCGCTGATGCTGATCTGGCGGCCGCAGGCGCGACGATCGGCACGCGGGGAGCAACACTCAAGGATGCCGACATATTGCTTGGCGTTCAGGGACCGACCGTGGCGTCGCTCAAAGGCGTAAAGCCGGGCGCATGGCTGGTCGCGGGGTTGAACCCGTTCGGCGCCGGAGAAAATGGGCGCGCTCGGGTCGATGATTATGCCAAGCTCGGGCTTGAAGCGCTGGCAATGGAATGGATGCCACGCATCACGCGCGCGCAAGGCATGGACATATTGTCATCACAATCGAATTTGAGCGGGTATAAAGCGGTGCTCGACGCAGCATCCGAATATGGCCGCGCCTTTCCGATGATGATGACAGCGGCCGGCACGATCAGCGCGGCGCGGGTTTTCGTGATGGGTGTCGGCGTGGCGGGCTTGCAGGCAATTGCGACGGCGCGGCGGCTCGGGGCGCAGGTCTCGGCGACGGACGTGCGGTCCGCAACCAAGGAACAGATTGAATCGCTCGGCGCGAAGGCGATTTTCGTCGAGGACGTGAAGGGCATCGAGGGCGAAGGATCGGGCGGCTATGCCACCGAAATGTCCGACGAATACAAGGCAGCGCAAGCGGCGCTGGTGTCGTCGCATATCGCCAAGCAGGACATCGTCATCACGACCGCGCTGATCCCCGGACGCCCCGCGCCGCGCCTGGTTTCCGACGCGCAGATTGCGAGCATGAAGCCGGGGTCAGTGATCGTCGACCTGGCTGTCGAGAGCGGCGGCAATGTCGAAGGCGCGGTTGCAGGACAGGTCGTTGAGGTGCACGGCGTCAAGATCGTTGGCCACAAGAATGTGCCCTCGCGCCTTGCCACCGACGCCAGCGCCCTCTTCGCGCGCAACCTGTTCATCTTCATCCAGGCGTTCTGGGACAAGGAGCAGGGCAAGCCGATCCTTGACGAGGAAATCGGCAACGCGATCCGCCTCACGCAGGGCGGCAAGGTCGTGAACGAGCGGTTGTTGGGGTGATAGAGCGTGCTGCCCCCAATCCTCTCCGGAACGGGGAGGTGGCGCGAAGCGCCGGAGGGGCCTCGAAGCGCGCACTTAAGCCGACGACCGTGCTCGCCCGGCGCTTGCGCAAGGAGATGTCAGTCGCCGAGGTTCTTCTGTGGCAACAATTGCGCGGTCAACAACTTGGTGTAAAGTTTCGCAAGGGACACGGCATCGGTCCCTATGTCGCTGATTTCTACTGTTGTTCACGCCGTCTTGCCGTTGAGGTTGATGGCCAAGCGCATGAGCGTGGACAACAGCCCGAGCATGATGCAGGACGTGATGCGTTCTTTCGCGAAAATGGCCATGAGGTACTTCGCATTCCCGCAGTCGATGTTCTGTGCAATTTGGCCGGGGTCGTCGAACTGATTTCGTCGTGCGTTGCGACGCCCCTCCGGCGCTCCGCGCCACCTCCCCGTGCCGGGGAGGAATAGAAAGTAGATCATGGACTTCATCAGCATCTTATCCATCTTCGTGATGGCCTGTTTTGTCGGCTATTATGTCGTGTGGTCGGTCACGCCTGCGTTGCACACGCCTTTGATGGCCGTGACCAATGCGATTTCCTCGGTGATTATCGTCGGCGCCCTGATCGCGGCGGCAGCGCCGGGATCGGAGGTGTCCAAATATCTCGGGCTGCTCGCGGTTGTGCTGGCGAGCGTCAATATTTTTGGCGGGTTCGCGGTGACGGCACGGATGCTGGCGATGTACAAGAAGAAGGAACGGCCAGCCGCTGCTTCATCAGCGGGGGACAAATAACGTGGAGCATGCCGTTCAGAACCCGTGGGTGGGCCTTGCCTATCTGATTGCGGGCATTTGTTTCATCCTCGCGCTCCGTGGTCTTTCGTCACCGTCGACCAGTCAGGCGGGCAACCGTTATGGCATGATCGGCATGGGCGTGGCAGTGATCACGACTTTGCTTGTCCATGATTATGCCTCGCTCCCCGAAATCGCGGTTGCGATTGCTATCGGCGCGACCATCGGCATCGTAACGGCGCGCAAGATCGCGATGACCGACATGCCGCAACTTGTGGCCGCGTTTCACTCGCTGGTCGGTCTGGCGGCAGTGCTGGTCGCGGCGGCGGCTTATCTCAATCCCGGAGCCTTCGGCATTCTCGACCCCGGCGGCAACATCGATCCGGTAAGCCGTGTTGAAATGGGCCTTGGCGCGGCCATTGGCGCGATCACCTTCTCGGGCTCGGTCATCGCTTTCTTGAAACTCAACGGCAATATGGGCGGCAAGCCCATAATGCTGCCGATGCGCCATGTGATCAATTTGGGCACTTTGGTCGCGATCCTCGGCCTCACCGCCTATTTTGCGCACACCAACCCCGTGCCCGAATGGGTGTTCTGGACGCTGCTTGCGCTTGCGTTCCTGATCGGTTTCCTGCTGATCATCCCCATCGGCGGGGCCGACATGCCGGTCGTCGTCTCGATGCTGAATAGCTATTCGGGATGGGCCGCCGCGGCGATGGGGTTCACGCTGCACAACACCGCAATGATCATTACCGGCGCGCTGGTCGGCAGCTCGGGTGCTATTCTGAGCTATATCATGTGCAAGGCAATGAACCGCAGCTTCATCAGCGTGATCGCGGGCGGCTTCGGCGCGGTGGCAAGTGCTGCCGGGGAAGCGAAAGCCGATCGTCCGTGGAAACGCGGATCGGCAGAGGACGCCGCCTATATGATGGCGCAGGCCGAAAGCGTGATCATCGTGCCCGGATACGGCATGGCCGTGGCGCAGGCGCAGCATGCCCTGCGCGAAATGGGTGACCTTCTGAAAAAAGACGGCGTGAGCGTGAAATACGCGATCCATCCCGTCGCGGGGCGCATGCCCGGGCATATGAACGTGCTGCTTGCCGAAGCCAATGTGCCCTATGACGAAGTGTTCGAACTCGAGGACATTAACAGCGAATTCGCGCAGGCAGACGTCGCCTTTATCATCGGCGCGAACGACGTCGTGAACCCGGCGGCCAAAACCGACAAGACATCGCCGATTTACGGCATGCCGGTGTTTGATGTCGAGAAAGCCAAGACCGTGTTCTTCATCAAGCGCAGCATGGGCGGCGTCGGCTATGCCGGCGTCGACAACGACGTGTTCTACATGGACCAGACGATGATGCTGCTGGCCGATGCGAAGAAGATGGTCGAGGATATCAACAAGGCGCTGGCGCATTAGTGTGAAAAGTTCCGCAGTGCTGAGCCTGTCGAAGCACGGTTCACGCATCGAACCGCCCTTCGACAGGCTCAGGGCTGCGGCGGAATTTATCCCCCCGACCCCGACCACGCCAATGTAATACTCATCCGCCGGTTCTTCGGATCAAACCGATTGGCCGGGCTGAAGGGTTCGCGGTCGGCAACGCCTTCGATCCGCGCGAAGCGGCTTGATCCCAACCCCGCGAGCGACAAAGCCTGACGCGTTGCCTCCGCTCTTGCCGTCGAGAGCAGCCAGTTGTTCATCGCGCCATTGGTGGAATAGGGCAGCGCATCGGTATGGCCGCGCACGATCAGGTCGTTGGGCACGTCGGCGGCGACTTTTGCGACTTCGGTGACGAGCGCCCGGGCATCGGGCAGCAATTGATCGGTGCCGATGCGGAACATCGAGAATTCGGCTTCATCGACAATATCGATGCGCAGCCCCTCGCGTGTTTCGGTGAAGCGGATGTTTTTCATCAGGCGTTTGAGCGCGTCGCTGCTTTCCATGCGGACGCGGAGCGCGCGCGCGATGTCTTTGAACTTCACCCGGTCTTCGTCGCGCGAGGGCGGGATGGCGCGGCTACCAGTGCCCGCGACCGATATGGCGAGGTTATCCCGGGCGAGCGCGGAATCGCCCTGGAGCAACGCATTGCCACCAGCGTTTTCCTTTTTTTTGCTCACCAGCGTCGGCGCGAAATAATCGGCAATCGACCTGCGCTGTTTTTCGGTCGTCGCGCCGAGCAGCCACATCAGCAGGAAAAACGCCATCATCGCCGTGACGAAATCGGCATAAGCGACTTTCCACGCGCCGCCGTGGTGGACGGCGGGCGGCGCCTGGTAGATTTTCTTGACGATGATCGGGCGCGGCGGCGGCTCGTTCTTGCCGCGTTTGGGTGCGGTGGTTGCCATATTACTTGCCCCGCATCCCGTCGAAGACTTCGGCAAAGCTGGGCTGCACGGCATGGGCGAGGCCCGCGCGCGCAGCCTCGATCACCAATGGTTGCGGGTGGCCGTGAAGCGTGGCGACGATGATCTGTTTCACCACGTCATAGATGGCGGCGTCGGCTTCGATGATCGACGTCGCTCTGCTCGCAAACGGGCCGACCATGCCGTAAGCGAGCAAAACGCCGAGGAACGTGCCGACCAGCGCCGAACCGATCATCGCGCCGAGGACAGCGGGGGGCTGGTCAATCGAACCCATCGTCTTCACGACGCCAAGCACGGCAGCGACAATGCCCAGCGCGGGCAACGCATCGGCGAGCGTCTGGAGATTGTCGGCGGGACCGATGGCTTCGTGATGATGCGTCTTGATCGCGTGGTCCATCACGTCTTCGACCGCGTGCGGATCGAGATTGCCCGACGAGACAACGACAAGGCGCAGCGTGTCGCAGATCAAGTGGATCAGCGCAGCGTCTTTCAACAGGCGCGGATAATCGGCAAAGATCGTCGAGGCATTCGGATCTTCGATATGCGGCTCGACCGCGACGGGTCCCTCGACACGGAGCATCTTCATCAGCTTCGACACAAGGAAAATGGTGTCGAGAAAATCCTGCTTTTTCCAGCTTGGCCCTTTGAAGACTTTAACGAGGCCACCACCGAGCGCTTTCAGTTGCGCACCCGAGTTGCCGATGATGAGAGCGCCGACAGCCGCGCCGCCGATGATGAGCATTTCGTGGGGCAGCGCATGGAGGACGGGACCGAGATGCCCGCCCGTGAGCGCAAAGCCGCCGAACACCATGACGATCAGAACGACAAGACCGATGGCTGGAAACATGGTGGCGGCGGTCCCCCGACAGGCCCGGGTGCGGGCGGTTCATCAGGGATAACGGCGCAAACGGCCCGAAGTTTATAGCGGGATGACGTTAGGTTGATGCAAACCCTGTTTCGTCACCCCCGCGAAGGCGGGGGTCCAACGCCT
>JAYUQI010000005.1:0-17627 GCA_043756805.1 Sphingomonas sp. | reverse complement strand
ATATGCCAATGGAGGCCGCGGCCGATCGGCGTCGGTTGGCGTGGTTCCACGATGGCTGATAACCCCTTCGGTGAAGCTGACAGCATTCTGGGGCAGAGGGGAAACCTTTGGTGAGACCGCAGCCCCGATCTTCATCCCCAGAAGTGATCGCATAAACCAGCGGATCGTGCGCGGAGAATACCAAGGCCCTGACTGGGCCGAGAACAGAAATTCGACCGACAATGGAGGATTGGTCGTCGATGGGGCCTTTGGACCCTGGTCGGTCAAGGCGGGTGTATTCAGATCGATTTTCCGCTCCGCTTTGAGCTTCAGCAATATTATCGAAGACATAAACGACTCCCCGACCGTGGTCCGTTCACTGTTTGCAAACCCGTCATCCCGGTTCGCATCAGTCAGTGGGGAGCTGCGTGTTGCCCGCAGCCTCAAGGAAGGCCCCCGACAGCATCTGTTTCTGGTCTCGTTGCGCGCGAGAGAGGTCAGCAGCCGTTATGGAGGTTCGGATTTTATCGATCTCGGCACATCCACGCTCGGTGAACGGATTACGCCGCCGCGACCTGCCTTTCGTTTCGGTGCGCAGAATATCGAGCGCGTCAGGCAGGCGACTCTGGGGGTATCCTACGGGCTGAAATGGGGGTCGCTTCTCGACCTGCGCGCTGGCGTTCAACGGACCCGCTATAAAAAGGATGCGCGCGACGCATCCGGAACGGAAACGGATCGAACGACTCTGGCCTGGCTGCCGAACGTAACCGCCGCACTTCACGTGATGCCAACCCTTACGGCCTATGCAAGTTTTGTAAGGGGTCTCGAGGAAAATGGCGTCGCGCCAGATTTCGCTGCGAACCGCCTTGAAACCTTGCCAGCGCTCTTAACCCGTCAATGGGATGCCGGTGTGCAGTGGAAACCGTCGGACGCCACAAACGTCGTCGTCGGCTATTACAACGTCCAGAAACCCTATGTCACGCTCGATCAGGCGAACATATTCCGCGCTATCGGCACGGAAACCCACCAGGGTTTCGAGGCAAGTATTTCCACGTCGATCGGTAAGAATCTCAGAGTTGTTGCGGGCGGAGCCTACGGCAATCCGACCGTAGCCGTCGACCCCTTCCTTGCAGGCTCGGTTGGTCGTCGACCGGTCGGTCAGCCTCGCATCATTGCACAGCTCTCCCTCAATTACGACGTGAGCATGCTTCCGGGCTTCTCGCTTGACGGCTCTCTGAATCACACGGGTCGCCAAGCATCAAACCTTGAAAACAGCTATTTTATACCCCCAATCACAACGCTCGATGCCGGACTGCGCTACTCATTCAAAATCCGCAAAGTGCCTGCCACGCTCCGGTTTACGGTGCGTAATGTCACAGACGCTTATGAGTGGGTGTCGGTTGGCGCCGGAGCATTCGAGCCGCTGAACCAGCGATCCTATTCAGCATATCTGACAATTGACCTATAAGCATTTCAGCCAAAAAAGTCTCTCAGAGATAAAAATTCCACCTGGACTTGCAACGGTTTTGCGCCGGTCACTTGAGAGTTAAACACTCATACAAGCAGACCGAAAAGATGAAGCAGCATACACAAGATTTCAAGGACGGCGTGGCTTTGCCGCGGCGATTTGGTTAGGGAGCTGAGACATGATCGTCTCCCTCCGCGCCAGCTTCTCGGGCACTTTGCTCACTGACCCCGCTGACACGGCGCCGTTCCTGACCGACTGGCGCAAGGTATGGACGGGCACTGCGCTCGCCGTGGCATTACCCGACACTGTCGACGACGTCGCCAGAATCGTCCGCTGGTGCGCCGCACATGATGTCGCCATCGTGCCACAGGGCGGGAATACCGGGCAATCGGGCGGATCGGTCCCGCGTGCCGACGGCCAGAATATTGTCCTGTCGCTGGCGCGGCTGAACCGCATCCGCAGCATTGATCCGGCGAACAACACGATGACTGTGGATGCGGGCTGCATCCTCCAGACGGTTCAGGACGCTGCCGCCGACGCGGGCCGCTATTTCCCGCTCAGTCTGGGGGCCGAAGGATCGTGCACGATCGGTGGTAATCTCGCGACCAACGCGGGCGGCTCGGCGGTGCTGCGCTATGGCAATGCCCGCGATCTCTGCCTCGGTCTCGAAGTCGTGACGGCACAGGGCGAAATCTGGGACGGGTTGAAAGGGCTGCGCAAGGATAATTCGGGCTATGATCTGCGCGATCTGTTCATCGGCTCCGAAGGAACGCTGGGCGTGATTACCGGCGCGGTGCTGAAGCTTTTTCCTGCGCCTGCCGAGCGTGCCACGGCGTTTTTCGCGGTTGGCTCGCCGCATGAGGCGATGGCGTTGTTCGATGCGATGCGCAGCACGCACGACACAGCGCTGACGGCGTTCGAGATCATGTCGGACCTGTGCCTCGGGTTGGTGCTCGATCATGTCGCGGGGACGCGCCATCCGCTGGCGGTGCGCGCGGCCTGGTATGGGCTGGTCGAGCTGAGTGGCAATGATGTGGGTGCGGCGCTGGAGACCAGTCTTGCCGATGCGTTGACGGCGGGGGTTATCAGTGATGCGGCCATCGCGGACTCGCTCGCGCAATCCCGTTCACTGTGGCAATTGCGCGAAGCGATTTCGCCCGCGCAAGCAGCGGGTGGGGGCGGGATCAAGCATGACATTGCTGTGCCCGTGTCGCGCGTTGCGGATTTCATTGATGACGCGCTGGCGGCTGTGAACGCGGTCTTCCCTGACATCCGCCCGGTGACGTTCGGGCATCTGGGCGACGGCAATCTGCATTTCAATTTTTCGTCGGCAGCGGGTGGCGATCAATCCGCGTTTCAGGCAACTGCCCCGCGCCTGAACGCCATCGTTCATGATATTGTCCGGACCTATGGCGGAACGATTTCGGCGGAACATGGCCTTGGCGTCCTGCGCCGCGACGAAGCCGATGCGCACCGCTCGCCGGTCGAGCGTGCCCTGATGCGCGCGATCAAGACAGCGCTCGATCCAAATGGGATCATGAACCCCGGAAAGATGATGCCATGAACGATGCGCCCGCAACGAAAAGCGCATCGTCGATCTTCATTTTGCTTACGATTTTTATCGATGCGATCGGGTTCGGCCTGATCATGCCGGTGTTGCCGCAATTGCTGATGCGGGTTGGGCAGTTAAAATTGTCCGACGCGATTGGCGTTGGCGCGTGGATGGGGCTGGCGATGGCAGTGGCGTCGTTCATTTCCGCGCCGATCCTCGGGAATTTGAGCGACCGGTTCGGGCGGCGACCGGTCTTGCTGGTCTCGCTTGCCGGGCTGGCGGTCGATTATGTCCTGCTTGCCTTTGCCAATACGTTGCCGCTCGTATTTCTTGGCCGCGTTGTTTCAGGGATATTCGGCGGGAGTTACTCGACCGCAATGGCGGCGATTTCGGACATCACGCCGCCCGATGATCGTGCCAAGACGTTCGGTTTCGTCAGCGCGGCGTTTGGCGTGGGGTTCGTGCTGGGGCCAGCGATTGGCGGCTTGCTCGGCGAATATGGTGATCGTGCGCCGTTCATCGTTGCCGCCGCAATGGCCGGTCTGAATTTCCTCTATGGCCTGATCATGTTGCCCGAGACGTTGAAACCCGAAAACCGCCGTCCGTTCAGCTTGTCGCGCGCCAATCCGCTGGGGGCGCTTAAAGTCGTCCGGGCGTTGCCGGGGATGGCAAGCGTCGCGGTGGTGCTGATCCTGTGGCAGATCGCCAGCCTCGTCTATCCGATGACATGGAGCTTTTACGGGATTGCCCAGTTCGGCTGGTCGACGCGGCTCATCGGGCTCAGCCTTGCCGCCGTCGGCATTACGATTGCGATCAGCCAGATTTTCATCACCGGCCCTGTGGTCAAGCGCTTTGGCGAGCGCGACGCCGCGACCATTGGGCTGATTGTGGCGATTGGCGGCTTTGTGACTTATGCGTTCGTCACGCAGACGTGGATGGCCTTTGCCGCGATGCTATTCATCGCGCTGCAGGGGCTGGTCCAGCCAAGCCTGATGGCGATGCTGTCGCGCCGCGCGACGCCCGAGACGCAGGGCGAAGTGCAGGGGATTTCGGCAATGGCGCTGGGTCTGGGCTCGATTGTCGCGCCGCTGGTGCTGACAACGCCGATGGCATATTTCACAAGCGCTGATGCGCCGGTTTATTTTCCGGGTGCGCCTTACCTTGTCGCGGCTGCGTTTGGCCTGGTCGCGCTGGCCCTGTTGCGGCGGTTGCCACGGGCGTTGGCAACCGACGTGCAGGCATGATATGTGATGCCAATGGCAACCCGTAATCTTCACGCACCCTTGCTGACGGTCGAGGAGTTTCTCGAGATCGAGTTTCCGCCTGACACGAAGGCGGAGCTGGATAATGGCGTCATCCGCATGATGGCAGGCGGCACGGTCAAACACGCCGAGGTGCAAGCAAATGTCATGAGATATATGGGCAATGCCCTGCGCGGTTCGGGCTGCAAGCCGTTCGGCTCGGACCTTGGCGTCAAGACTAGCGATATCGCGTTGCGTTACCCCGATGTCACTGTCCTCTGCGGCAACCGGTCGAACGATGGCGACGCCAAAGCTGTCGATGATCCGCGCATGATTGTTGAAATATTATCGCCAACGACGCGCGCCCTCGATCTTGGGGTCAAGTTAAGCGAGTATCGGGCAATCCCGTCGATGACGACAATTTTGTTCATCGATCCGATGACGGAAACCGTTCGCATGATCGCGCGCACCGGACCCGCTGCGTGGACAGATCAGGACTTTGCCCGGGGCACGGACGTCCCCTTAACCGATTTCGGCATCACGCTGCCGCATGCCGAAATCTTCGCCCGCGACTAAATCCCGCCCTTCACCGTTTCGCGCCCTGTCGCTGCCAAGCCTTCGCCCAACGCCGCAACACACGCGGCGAGCGCATCCTGCTCGGTTGACCGCACCACGAAATTCGCGCCGACTTTGCCATCGCGGAAAAAAGGATAGCTGCCGATCTGGCAGCCTTCGTGTGCTTTTTCGGTGGTGCGCAGCAGCTCGGCGACTTCGCTTTCGGCGACCCAGCAGCCGACGGTTTCGCTGAGCAAAGGCTTGCCGCCCTCAAGCGTTCCCGACAATGCTTCGAGCATCATCGAGGTGATATGCGGCACGCCCGCCATGATGAAAACATTGCCGTGGCGGATGCCCGGCGCGCCCGACATGCGATTTTCGATGAGCGTCGCGCCTTCGGGCACGCGCGCCATGCGCAGCCGCGCCTCGGTCGCCCCGCCGCGCGTTTCGTAATAGCTTTGCAGGACTTCAACCGCTTTGGGGTGATGGACGACGGCGACGCCCAAAGCCTTGGCAACCGCATCAACCGTAATGTCGTCATGCGTGGGCCCAATGCCGCCGGTCGTAAACAGATAATCATTGCGCGCACGCAACTGGTTGACCGCTTCGATGATGGCGTCCTCGACATCGGGGACGACGCGGACTTCGGCGAGGCGGATACCCTGAAGATTGAGCCACAACGCGACTTGCGCGATGTTCTTGTCCTGCGTGCGGCCCGACAGGATTTCGTCGCCGATTATGGCAAGCGCGGCGGTATAAATGCGGTCGGTTGTCAAACTATCTCCGTTCAGGCTGAGCTTGTCGAAGCCCTGCCGTTCCCTTTAACCAAGCTGACAAAGAAGGACAGTCCTTCGACAAGCTCAGGACAAACGGTTTTTTTTGCGCCCGATTGGTCTATATGGATAATATGACCACTTACGTAACTGCTTCCGCCGAAAGCCGCGCTTCGCGTGATGGCACGATCAAGCTTCATGGCCCCGAGGGTTTTTCGGGCATGCGCGCGGCGGGGAAACTTGCGGCTGACGTGCTCGATGCGCTGATCCCGCATGTGGTGCCCGGCGTCACCACGGGCGAGCTCGACGATATGGTCCGTGTGCATATGATCCGCGAAGGGGCGATCCCCGCCACGCTCGGCTATCGCGGGTTCACGCATAGCTGCTGCACATCGATCAACCATGTCGTGTGTCACGGCATACCCGGCGACAAACGCCTGCGCGACGGCGACATCGTCAATATCGACGTGACGACGATTGTCGACGGCTGGCACGGCGACACCAGCCGGATGTTCCTCGTCGGTGATGTGCCGATCAAGGCGCGGCGGCTGGTCGATGTGACTCATGAGTGCATGATGCTGGGCATCGAGCAAGCGCGGCCGGGCAACAGTATGGGCGACGTTGCCCACGCGATCCAGCGCCATGCCGAGAAAAACCGCTACGGCGTGGTCCGTGATTTCTGCGGGCATGGCCTTGGCCGGCTGTTTCATGATGCCCCCGAAGTTGTCCATGCCGGTCGTCCGGGGACAGGGCCGGAACTGCGCCCCGGCATGTTCTTCACGATCGAACCGATGATCAACATCGGCCGCCCCGATGTGAAAATGCTCGAAGACGGCTGGACGGCGGTGACGCGCGACAAGACCTTGTCGGCGCAGTTCGAACATTCGGTGGGCATTACCGAGACGGGGTGCGAGATTTTTACAAAGAGCCCGCGCGGGCTGGATCGACCGCCTTATTGAGGCCGCGTAAATTCGAAACTTGCAGCAAATATTAAACTTCGTTAACATCTTGTTCACCCAAGGGTCGCAGCACCGGATGATTCAAAAATCGTCGTTGCAACCTTACCTCTTGGGAGACATTCGATGAAAATGAAACTTGCTCTTGCGGGCGCGCTGCTTTCGGCAGTCACGCTTCCCGCCCACGCTTCGACGCTGTTCGGGTCGGATTATCAAACCTCTAGCACGAAGCTTTACACAGCGAATCAAAGTACGGGTGCGTTAACGGCTATCGGCGCTACGGCGCGCAATGTCGGCGACCTTACGTCAAACGCGACCACATTGTTCGGCGTAACGCTCGGCGGTAACAACCTCGTGACGATCGATCCGACCACGGGCGCGATCCTTTCATCGGTCGCCGTGACAGGCACGCGATCGGGCGACATTACGTCACTGGCGTTCAATACGTTGACGAATACGCTCTACGGCAACACGACGTCGGGCTTCGGTTCGACCAGTGGGGACGGGCTTTACGCGATCAACGTTGTCACCGGGGTCGCAAGCTTTATCGGCAGCATCGGCTTTAACAATGTCTATGCTTTGGCCACCGATACGACGGGCGCACTATTCGGGATTTCGGACGCTTCGCGGGAGTTTGTCCGGATCAGCAGCGCGACAGGGGCGGGAACCCTGATTTCATCGATCGGAACTGGTGGCTGGTTCGATATGGCCGCGCGTCCCGAAGACAATGTCATGTTCCTGTCGGATGCGCTCGGTCGAGAGCTGCATACGATCAACACGACAACGGGCGCAACGACATTGGTCGGCTCTTATGGCTTGGCCAGCAACATCGCGGGCCTTGCTTTCCTCGGCGGCGCGGTTCCCGAACCGTCGACCTGGGGCATGATGCTGTTCGGCTTCGGTCTGGTCGGCAGCGTCCTGCGGCGTCGGCGGGCACTGGCGACGGCAATCGCCTGAGCAACGGCTGAAATAGATAAAGGCTGAATAGATAAGGAAGGCTCTCGTTGCGGGAGCCTTTTTTATGCCGGGCGCTGATCGAACGTGGCGATCGTCTTAAACGACGGCCCGATTCGCGCTTGATGATCATCAAAATCGACGTCAGCGCTGCCTAAAAAACGGGCAGCGCTCTCGACTCTGCTTAAAGCGAGTGCAACTCTCTTGCTCAAACGCCGCCACCCGCACAGGATTGTTGCATCGCGGCGTTTGGCACGCTTATTGAAACATCACGGCAGGGTCATCATGAAGAAAATCGAAGCCATCATCAAACCGTTCAAGCTCGACGAAGTGAAGGAAGCGCTTCACGATGTCGGCGTCAGCGGGATCACCGTGACCGAGGCCAAGGGTTTCGGGCGGCAGAAAGGGCACACCGAGCTGTATCGCGGCGCCGAATATGTCGTCGACTTTTTGCCCAAGGTTAAGCTCGAGATCGTGGTCGATGACGATATGGCCCCGCGCGTGGTCGAAGCCATCGCGGCGGCGGCACAAACCGGGCGCATCGGCGACGGCAAGATTTTCGTGATCCCGGTCGAAAGCGCGCTGCGCATCCGCACCGGCGAAACCGACTCAGACGCATTGTGAAGTGAAATTACCCCACCCCCATTCGGGCTGAGCTTGTCGAAGCCCTGTCCTTCTTCTTCGTCACCGCGAAAGAAAGGACAGCCCTTCGACAAGCTCAGGGTAAACGGATTTTTTTGATCAACCACGAACTTAAAGGCAGATAAAATGGCAACGTCACCCAAGGACATATTGAAGCGCATCAAGGACGAGGAAATCGAGTGGGTCGATGTCCGCTTCACGGATCCCAAGGGCAAGTGGCAGCATCTGACTATGGTTTCCTCGGTGATCGGCGAGGATGAACTGACCGACGGCTTGATGTTCGACGGCTCATCGATCGAGGGCTGGAAAGTCATCAACGAGAGCGACATGATCCTGATGCCCGATCTCGAGGCGGTCTATATTGATCCGTTCTCGGCCACCCCGATGATGGTCATCTTCTGCGACATCGTCGAGCCCTCGACCGGCGAACTTTACAGCCGCGATCCGCGCTCGACCGCCAAGCGCGCCGAAGCCTATCTCAAGACAACCGGCATCGGCGACACTGTCTATGTCGGCCCCGAAGCCGAATTCTTCATGTTTGACGATGTGCGCTTCAATACCGCGTATAACGAGAGCTATTTCAAGATCGACGATATCGAGCTGCCGACCAACACCGGCACGAAATATGAAGGCGGCAACATGGGCCACCGCCCGCGTGCCAAGGGCGGCTATTTCCCTGTGGCCCCGGTCGACAGCGCGACCGACATCCGCGGCGAGATGGTTTCGACGATGCTCGAAATGGGCTTGCCGTGCGACAAGCATCACCACGAAGTCGCCGCGGCCCAGCATGAGCTCGGCCTGACGTTCGGCACGCTGACTCAGACCGCGGACCGGATGCAGATCTATAAGTATGTCGTGCATCAGGTGGCGCATGCCTACGGCAAGACCGCGACGTTCATGCCCAAGCCGATCAAGGACGATAATGGCAGCGGCATGCACACGCATCTGTCGATCTGGGAAAAGGGCAAGCCGCTCTTCGCGGGCAATGGCTATGCCGGGCTCTCTGACATGTGCCTCTATTTCATCGGCGGCATCATCAAGCACGCCAAGTCGGTGAACGCGTTCACCAACCCGACGACGAACAGCTACAAGCGGCTTGTGCCCGGTTATGAAGCGCCCGTGCTGCTTGCTTATTCGGCGCGCAACCGCTCCGCATCATGCCGCATTCCTTATGGCGCAGGGGCAAAGGCAAAGCGGGTGGAAGTTCGCTTCCCCGACGCGATGGCGAATCCGTATCTGGCCTATGCCGCGCTGTTCATGGCAGGCCTCGACGGGATCCAGAACAAAATCCACCCCGGCGAAGCGATGGACAAGAACCTCTACGATCTGCCCCCCGCCGAACTCGCGCAGGTGCCGACCGTGTGCGGTTCGCTCCGTGAAGCGCTGGAATCGCTCGAAGCCGATCACGCCTATCTGCTCAAGGGCGATGTGTTCACCAAGGATCAGATCGACAGCTATATCGAACTGAAAATGGCCGATGTCGCGCGCTGGGAAATGACGCCGTCGCCGGTTGAATTCGATATGTATTACAGCGCCTGATATCGCAGCTACCACCGGTCCGTTATGCCTTATGGTATGACGGACCGGTATCGCGCTTGCCCTTTGCGGTGCTGCGTTGCGCTGGTTGTTCGGTGACCGTCCTGAAACGGCACATTAACGAATGTGAGACAATTCTGGTTACGATTACATTTACAATTTCAGCGAATCGATCTATCCAGTGAAAATATAAAAATGAGGTCGCAAACAAACTGGATTCGCATTTTGCGTTTTTAGATAGGGAGCGTATCATGTTGAAATATAAATTCTTTTCGGCTGTTGCCGTATTGGCATTGTCGGCGACAACAGCGACAGCGGCGGTAACGCTGGCATTCACACCCGGCACGTCGCCATATTCGGGGCCAACACCAACCTATGATTTTGAATCAGCGGCTCCGTTTACCGGCGGGCTGATCACGACTGGTTCCGTGGGCGGCATTCGCGCGCAGCCTTTTGGCAGCACGGGAAATTACGCGACAGTCGGGCCAAGCGATGGATCGCCGGGCACACTTGATCTGTCGACATTTGCCACGATTTCGGCTGTGTCGTTCATCTGGGGATCGGTTGACCGTTATAACACGCTGAAGGTTTTGGATCGCTCGGGCATCGCATTTGCGTCTTACACGGGCATCGATGTCTCGGCGCTTGCCAATGGCAACACAACGAACCCGTTCACCAATCCGCTGGTGACGATTTCGTTTACAGGGTTCGACGCATCCAATGTTGGCGCGCTCGAGTTCAGCTCGACGAGCAACGCGTTTGAATTTGACAATGTTGCCGTGGTTTCGGGCGCCGTCCCTGAACCAGCGACATGGGCAATGATGCTCTTTGGCTTCGGCATTGTCGGCAGTGCCCTGCGCCGTCGCAGCCGCGCTGCGATTGCCGTTGCCTAACTAATATTTGTTTTGGGGTGGAAAACGGCGCGGCGAAAGCGGCGCCGTTTTTTTGTGTGCTCCCCATGTGCCAAGGTCTTTTCTTTTGTGCCGGGCCGCGCAACACTGCGCACATGATCAAAAAGATTCTGGCGCTGGGATGCGCGTTCGCTCTGTCGGCCCCTGCGCTTGCCCAGCTTTCACCCGTCGAAAAGCGGATGGCGGCGACAGTCGATGGCGAACACGAACGCGCGGTCGCGCTGCTCGAAAAACTGGTGAACCAGAACAGCGGTTCGCTCAACCTGCCCGGCGTCGAAAAAGTCGGGCAGATGATGCGCGCCGCGTTTGAGCCGCTGGGCTTTGCGGTCGTCTGGAAACCGATGGCCGCGACGCAACGCGCGGGGCACATTATCGCCACCCATCGGGGCAATGGCCGTGGCAAGAAAATGCTGCTGATCGGTCATCTGGACACGGTCTTCGAACCGGCGTCGCCGTTTCAGACATTCAAGCGGGATGGCGACAAGGGCATCGGTCCCGGCGCGAACGACAATAAGGGCGGCCTGATCGTCATGCTGTCGGCGCTGCGAGCAATGAAAGCTGCCGGAACGCTGGCGGCGGCGGACATCGAAATCGTGCTGACGGGTGATGAGGAAGATGCAGGCGACCCGATCGACCTCGCTCGCGCTGACCTGATCGCGGCGGGCAAGCGCGCCGATGTCGCGCTCGATTTCGAGGGGCTGGTCGTCATCGACGGCAAGGACATGGGATCGATCGCGCGGCGGAGCGCGGGCAGCTGGACCGTGACAACGAAAGCGAAAGGCGGCCATTCGAGCGGCATTTTCTCCGACAGCGCGGGCGACGGCGCCATCTATGCGCTGGCAAAAATCGTCGCCGCATTCCGCGCCGAACTGCCCGAGCCGAACCTGACCTTCAATGTCGGGCTGATCACAGGCGGGGTCGAGGCCGCACTGGGGCCGGGCGCGATCACCGCGACGGCATCGGGCAAGACCAATATCATTCCCGAAATCGCGATTGCGCGCGGCGACATCCGCACGCTGTCGGATGAACAGACCGCGCGAGTCAGCGCCAGGATGCAGGCCATTGTGGCGCGCGCATCGCCCGGTGCGACGGCGCAGATTGCTTTCGGGACTGACGGTTATCCGGCAATGGCGCCGACCGATGGCGCGCGCAGTCTGCTGGCGAAGCTGAATGTCATCAACAAGGATCTCGGCCTTGCCGAAATGGCCCCGCTCGACCCGATCAAGCGCGGCGCAGGCGATATTGCGTTCGTGGCCAAGGATGTTGATGGCCTCGTCGGCCTCGGCTCGGCGGGCAGCGGGGACCATGCCATTGGCGAAACGGTCGATCTCGATAGCCTCAAGCGTCAGGCCAAACGCGCGGCAATCCTGATGACACGCTTGTCGCGCGAGACGCGCTGATGATTGACCGGCGCGCGTTTCTTGCGCTGGGCAGCAGCGCGATGCTGATGCCGTCGCTGGCCGGTGCCGCACCGACCGTCAGCGATCTTGCCGGTGATATTGCGATTTTGCGCGAGGCGCTGACGCTGCATCCCGGATTGTATCGTTACAACAGTCCGTCGCAGATGTCGGCGCGGATTGACCGGCTGGCAGCCGACTTTCCGAACGCACCATCGGACGCGGCGCGTTATCTTTTGCTGTCGCGCTTCCTCGCCACGATCCGCTGCGGGCACAGCTATGCCAATTTCTTCAACCAGAAAAAGGCGGTGGCCGACGCTCTGTTCGACCGGCAGACGCGCGTCCCGTTCACGTTCCGGTGGATTGGCGAAATGATGGTCGTCACCGGCAATCAGTCTTCGGGTCCGGGGGTTCCCGTCGGGTCGGTTGTGCGCGCCATCGATGGCGTGCCGGTTGCCGATATGCTGCGGCAGATGATCCCGCTGACCCGCGCCGACGGCAGTAATGACGGCAAGCGCCGCGCGCTGCTCAGCGTGACCGGCGGCGATGCGATTGAAACCTTCGATGCCTTTCACGGGCTGCTGTACGGAACAGCGAAGCCGGGGACCGTGAATATCCGGTATCGCGCGCCCGGCAAAAGCACGATGCAGACGATTGACCTGCCGGCGCTGACGCTGGCGCAACGGCGCAGTTTCATGAAGCCGCAGCCCGATCGCGGCAGCACGACGCCGGTCTGGGAATGGGCCATGCGCGACGACGGGATCGCGCTGCTCACCATGCCGGGATGGGGGCTTTATAACAGCGCCTGGAACTGGCAGCAGTGGCTGGCCGACCGGCTCGACAGCCTGAAAAGCGCGAAAGGACTGATCATCGACCTGCGCGAAAATGAGGGCGGGCTTGATTGCGGCGACGCGATACTGGCGCGGCTGATCGATCGCGACTTGCCGCCTGTGGGCTACGAACAGCGCCTCCGCTTTCAGCGCTCGCCTGCTGCGATTGACCGGTATCTCGATACCTGGGACGATAGTTTCCGGACGCTGGGGGTCGGCGCAAAGCCACTGCCCGGTGATTTTTTTGCGCGCCCGAACGGCGACGACATGCTGACCATCGCGCCGCGAGGGCCACGCCTTGCATTGCCGGTCGCAACACTGATCGGGCCGCAAAACAGCTCGGCCACGTTCCAGTTCGCGCAGCGGGCACGCGCCAGCGGGAAAGTCCGACTCTACGGCGACACGACCGGCGGCAACCGGCGCGGGATCAATGGCGGCTGTTTCTTTTTCGTGCGCCTGCCGGCGAGCGGGCTTGATTTTGCTCTGCCGCTCGTTGGCTATTTCGCATCGGGGCAGCAGCCCGACAGGGGACTCGACCCCGATGTCCGCGTTGCATTGACCGCTCGGGACATCGCCGAACGGCGCGATCCGGCTCTCAATCGGGCGATTGCCGAGCTATTGTATGTATGACATACAATAGCCGACTTGCATCATTGACCGGCAACACCACATAGACGCCATCACACAACGACACCGGAGCGACTCATGGACAGCTATCTGAAAAACTACATCAACGGCGCATGGGTCGCGAGCATCGGCGGCACGCGGCACGAAGTGATCAGCCCGTCGACCGAGGAAGTCTGCACCGAAATCATGCTGGGCACGGTGGCCGATGTCGATGCTGCGGTTGCGGCGGCTAAGACTGCGTTCAAAACCTGGTCGCAGACCAGCCGCGAAAAGCGCGTTGCGCTAATGGAAAACATCGTCGCCGAATATAAAAAGCGCATTCCCGATCTCGCGCGCTCGATGGCGACCGAAATGGGCGCGCCGATGAGCTTTGCGTCAACCGCGCAAGTCGGCGCGGGGATTGGCGCATTCATGGGCACGATTGCCGCGCTCAAGGATTTCCAGTTCAGCGAACAGGTCGGCGGCGGGCTGGCGGTCTATGAACCCATTGGCGTTGTCGGCATGATCACGCCGTGGAACTGGCCGCTGAACCAGATTGCCCTGAAAGTCGCGCCCGCGCTGGCAGGTGGCAACACGATGATCCTGAAGCCATCCGAAGAATGCCCGGGCTGTGCCGCGATCCTGGCTGAAATCATGCATGCGGCGGGTGTTCCCGCTGGTGTTTTCAATCTGGTGCAGGGCGAAGGATCGGTCGTTGGTGCCGCGATTTCAGCGCATCCCGATATCGATATGGTCAGCTTCACCGGATCGACGCGCGCCGGGATCATGGTGGCGAAGGCGGCTGCCGATACGGTCAAGCGCGTCCATCAGGAACTGGGCGGCAAGGCGCCGAACGTCGTCTTGCCAGGCGCGAATCTCGCGTCGGTTCTGCCGCCCACGGCAAGTGGCCCACTGGTCAATGCCGGGCAAAGCTGCATTTCGCCGACGCGCATTCTCGTCCAGAAAAATGACGTTCCTGCAGCAACCGCCATCATCAAGGGCATGTATGAAGGCACGCAAGTCGGCGATCCGCTGACCGAAGGCGCGCATATGGGCCCTGTCGTCAACAAGTCGCAATATGACAAGATACAGGGGCTGATCCAGTCGGCGATCGACGAAGGCGCGGTGCTCGAAACCGGCGGCACGGGGCTGCCCGCCAACGTCAACCGCGGCTATTATGTAAAGCCCACGGTGTTCTCGGGCGTCACGCCGGACATGCGCATTGCCAAGGAAGAAGTCTTTGGCCCTGTCGCGACGATCATGAGCTATGACACGATCGATGACGCCGTCGAAATTGCCAATGATACCGTTTACGGGCTTTCTGCGGTGGTTTCGGGTGATCCTGCCGAAGCGGCCAAAGTCGCCCCGCGCCTGCGCGCCGGGATGGTTACGGTGAACAGCTGGGCGCCTGCGCAGGGCGCACCGTTCGGCGGCTACAAGCAATCGGGCAATGGCCGCGAGGCGGGCTTGTTCGGCCTGAGGGATTTCATGGAAGTGAAGTCGGTCGTCGGCATTCCGGCCTGAATGGTCTCTTCCGCAGTGCAGCATTAACCGCTAGGCGGGAGCTATGACGACTCCCGCCGCCAATCCCGCTGCCAATCCGCACGCACCGCTCGGCCAGCGCGAATTCATTGTGCTGATTGCCGCGTTGATGTCGCTTCAGGCGCTCGGCGTCGACGCGATGCTGCCGGCGCTGCCCGCCATCGGCAAATCGCTGCACGTCGTTGGCGAAAATACGACGCAGTGGATCATTGCGTCCTATGTCTTTGGCCTCGGCGCGATGCAGCTGGTCTATGGTCCGCTTGCGGATCGCTATGGGCGGCGGCCGGTTCTGCTCGTGACGATGGCGGGCTTCGTCCTTGCCAGCATCATTGCCAGTGTGTCGGCAACTTTCCCGCTGCTCATCGCGGCGCGCGTGCTTCAGGGGGCGATGCTTGCGTCGTCACGCGTCCTGACGACGTCGATTGTCCGCGATTGCTATACCGGGCGGACGATGGCGCGGATCATGAGTCTGGCGCAGATGCTGTTTTTCATCGTGCCGGTCCTCGCGCCGACGGTCGGTTCGGCCATCCTGTTGTTCGGGCCGTGGCGCTGGATTTTCTGGTTTTTTGTGGTGTTCGCGACGGTCGTTGCGGGCTGGGCAGCGGTGCGGCTGCCCGAAACACTGAAACCCGAACAGCGGCGCGACATCTCGTTCGCGTTGCTCAGGTCGGCCTGGTTTCAGACGGTCAGCAACCGCTTTTCGCTCGGCTATTCACTGGCTTCGACGGCCATGTTCGGCGCGATTCTCGGCTATGTAAATTCGTCGCAGCAATTGTTTGCCGACGTGTTCAAGCGGCCCGAGATCTTCCCGCTCGCGTTCGCGATTACGGCGGGGGCGATGGGCGTGATGACGTTTGCCAATGCCCAATTGGTCGAACGCTTCGGAACGCGGCGGTTGTCGCACACCGCGCTGCTCGTCCTGATCGCGATTTCGGCATTTCACCTCGCGGTCGAACTCGCGGGCTATCAGACGCTGACCAACTATCTGGTGCTGCAAGCGATGACGATGGCGTGTTTCGGGCTGACGGGATCGAATTTTTCGGCGATGGCGATGGAGCCTGTCGGCCATATCGCGGGGACGGCGTCGTCGGTTCAGGGCTTTCTCTCGACGGTGGGCGGCGCGATTATCGGCATCATCATCGGCCAGTCATTTGACGGGACGACCATGCCCGTGACGATCGGGTTTCTGATCGTTGCGGCGACGGCGCTGATCATCGTGCTGATTACAGAAGGCGGACAGCTGTTTACCGCGCGCAATGCGCCCGTCGCTTAACACGCCGCAGTGCTGAGCCTGTCGAAGCACGGTTAGCGTCAACCGTGCTTCGACAAGCTCAGCACTGCGGGATAATCATGCCCGCTCGCGCCACCAGATGAAGGCGGCAATCGCAACGCCCGCCGCAACGCCGACGACCAGCCCGATCGACGTTTGCGCATAGAGTCGCCCGACGATGACGCCGGCCGCTGCGCCCAATGCAATGAAGATGCCCGCGCCGGTCGGGTTTTTTGGATTTTTTGCCATCCGCCGTCCCTGCCACGTCCCGAAATGGAGCGCCAGCCCGTCCCGTGGCGGGACTGCTGTGCCATCGTGGCACTTGGTGAATGCCGGCTTCATCATCGCAACCCGCACCCGAAGCCAAAGTGCAAAACTGGCACATAACTTGAACAGCTTGAAACGGGGCACAGGAGCGCTGGCGTTGTATAATTTTCCATTTGTTGCTGACCGGGGGGCAGTAACGGATGCGTATGAGTTGATGGACCGCTTTGGCGCAGATGCCGGAGTCGAGGCCGCAGCCCGTGCGGACGCCAGTCGCAACCGTGGCAATGTGACCAGTTTTTGCCGCTGGCGCCAGATCGAACGGATGATCGTAGCGCTCGGCAATCCCTATGCCGAGGGAACACGCCATTAGGTGATTAGTTGTGGTCGCAACGGCCCAAAGCCGTTAGCGAGGATCCATGAGTTTTCACAACGTGCGGCGGTCGGCGGTCGCGGCGATGACCGCGCTGATGCTGGCATCGGCTGCGCATGCCCAGACTGCCCCGCTCGACCCTGAATCGCCGATGGCACCATTGCCCGATCTCGGCGTCGAATGGCCCGATCTGAACAAGGCCGATCCGATTTCGCCAACGCTCGAGGCTGCACCTGCGCAAGTCGACGTGGCGGATAGCCAGCGTTATGATCTTGTCGTGACGGGCATCGATGCGCTCGGACCGACGGTCGGCACGCGCTTCAACGAACTTTCGGTCCTGAAAGAAGGCGCGGGCAAGCCTGCCAACGTTGCGCAGATTGACCGGCGCGCGCGCGATGACGCCGAACTGCTCAATACGATCCTGCGCGCCGAGGGCTATTATGACGCAAACATCGAAACCGATGTCGCGCCAAAGGACGGGCGGCTGGTTGTCACGCTCAGCGTCGAGCCGGGGCCGTTGTATAAATTCGGCACGGTCGATGTGGCGGGCGTGCCCAAGCCCGATGTCGAGGCGGCGTTTGGCGTGAAAAATGACGATCCGGTCAATGCCGATGCCGTGATCGGCGGCGAACTGGCGCTGAAGGAAAAACTGGCGCGCGAAGGCTATCCCTTTGCCAAAGTTGCCGAGCCCGAAATTGTCATCGATCATGACACGCGGATTGCGACGCTTGACCTTAATGTGGAGTCAGGCGGCGAGCGACGCATCGGCGCGATCAGG
>JAYUQI010000004.1:0-6146 GCA_043756805.1 Sphingomonas sp. | reverse complement strand
CTAGACGATTGCTCTGATTTCTCGAGCCAACTACATGATCTTCGCGGCCTTCGCGTTCTTCGCGTGAGCCAAACCATCTCACGCGAAGAACGCGAAGGGCGCGAAGGAAAATGCTGATATGATCGACGCGACCCATCCGATCACGCCTGCTGGCTATGCCACGATGCGCGCCGAATATGAGCAGCTGATGACCGTCGAACGCCCCTCGGTCGTCGAAACCGTCAGCTGGGCCGCGGGCAATGGCGACCGGTCGGAGAACGGCGACTATATTTATGGGCGCCAGCGTCTTCGCCAGATCGACCGGCGGGCGAGCTTTCTGGCGCGGCGGATGAAAGCATCGCGGGTGATTGATCCCGCCGCGCAGACCGACCATTCGCGCGTCTGGTTCGGCGCGATAGTCACGATTGCTGATGAGGACGACAATGAGCGCGTTGTCACGCTGGTTGGCGATGACGAAAGCGATGCGAGCGCGGGCCGGATCGGCTGGAGTTCGCCAATGGCGCGGGCGTTGCGTGGCAGTGCCGTGGGCGATGTCCGGCGTGTTGTTTTGCCCGGCGGCGAGCGCGAATGGGAAGTGATCGGGATTAGTTATGCGGCTTGGCGACGCGGCTAAGCTGAGATATAAATACCCCATGGGAAAGCTCGATCCGATCATCTCCGAATTCGAAACCGAAGAAGACGCGGCGGCCTATGACCTTTGGTTTCGCGCGCAGGTGGAAGCAGGGTTGAACGATGATGCTCCAACCATTCCGCATGATGAAGTGATGGCCGGCATCAGGGCGATCATCGAGGGCAAACGACGCGCCGGAGATGCGTGAGGCACGTTGGCAGCCAAGCGCCCGTCATCAACTCGACGGAATGATCCAATATATTCGGGATCGTGACCAACCAGCATCCGAGCGACTTGAGCAATCGATCGTCCATAGCGTCGAACGATTACGGGCAATGCCGCTGATCGGACGCCCCGGACGAGTTGCGGAAACTCGCGAATGGACCGTTCATCCAAACTACCTGATTATTTATCGTGTCACCAAAGATCAGATTATCATTATACGCGTCCTCCACGCCCGTCAGCGCTACCCATAACAAAGGTTGCTCCGGCCCCTTCCGTTCCCTAATCGTTCGCGCGTGACTCTTCCCGCCGAATCCGATCCGCCCTATCTCCGTGGCCTGAATGCGCCGCAGCGTGATGCTGTGCTCACTACTGATGGTCCCGTACTCGTGCTGGCGGGCGCGGGCACCGGCAAGACGGCGGCGCTAACGGCGCGGCTTGCGCATTTGCTTTACACGCGCAAAGCGTATCCGTCCGAAATCCTGAGCGTGACGTTTACCAACAAAGCCGCGCGCGAGATGCGCGAGCGGGTCGGGCGGATCGTGGGCGATGCAGTTGAGGGGATGCCGTGGCTCGGCACGTTCCACGCGATTGGCGCGAAGATGCTGCGTCGCCATGCCGAGCTCGTCGGGTTGCAATCCAATTTCACCATTCTCGATACCGACGATCAGTTGCGCGTGATGAAGCAGCTGATCCAGGCCGCCGAGATCGACGAGAAGCGCTTTACCGCGCGTGCGCTCGGCGGACTGATCGACCAGTGGAAGAACAAGGGTCTGACGCCGAAGGACATCGACGCGGGGGAATCCGAACGCTTTGCCAATGGCAGGGGCGCAGAACTCTACGCGCGCTATCAGGCGCGTCTGATCGCGCTGAATGCGTGCGATTTCGGTGACTTGCTGCTGCATGTCCTCACCATCCTGAAAACACACCGCGATGTTCTTGAGAGCTATCAGACCAAATTCCGCTACATCATGGTTGACGAATATCAGGACACCAATTCGTCGCAGTATCTCTGGCTCCGCCTTCTCGCGCAGCAGCGCAAGAATATCTGCTGCGTCGGCGATGATGACCAGTCGATCTACTCGTGGCGCGGCGCGCAGGTGGAGAATATCCTGAAGTTCGAAAAGGATTTCCCCGGCGCGAAAGTCATCCGCCTCGAACAAAATTACCGCAGCACGCCGCACATTCTTGCCGCCGCATCGGGCGTTATTGCCAACAATAGCGGGCGGCTCGGCAAGACACTGTTCACCGAGCTGCCACAGGGCGACAAGGTCAAGGTCATCGGCGTGTGGGACGGTCTCGAGGAAGCACGCCGCGTCGGCGAAGAGATCGAAAGCTGGCAACGGCGCGGTAACTCGCTTGATTCCACCGCTATTCTTGTCCGTGCGCAATTCCAGACGCGCGAATTCGAAGACCGCTTCATCGCCATCGGCATGCCCTACAAGATTGTCGGGGGTTTCCGCTTCTACGAACGCGCCGAAATCCGCGACGCGCTCGCCTATCTCCGCCTCGTCAACCAGTCGAGCGACGACCTCGCGCTCGAACGCATCGTCAATGTGCCGAAACGTGGCCTCGGCGACAAAGCGGTTGCGAAAGTCCAGATGCTCGCCCGCGCCCAGAACGTTGCCTTGTCGACCGCCGCAGCCCTAATCCTAGACACCGACGAACTGACGCCACAAGCCCGCCGCGCGCTGGGCAATCTCGTGGGCGATATTGCGCGTTGGCGCGACATGGCGGGCAACATGAGTCACCCCGATCTCGCGCGGCAGATTCTTGACGAATCAGGTTACACCGCGATGCTTCAGGCGGATCGCTCCGCCGAAGCCGCCGGACGCCTCGAAAACCTGACCGAACTTGCCCGCGCGATGGAGGATTATGAAAATCTCGGCGCGTTCCTCGAGCATGTCAGTCTGGTCATGGACAATGACGCGCAGCGCGATACCGAAAAAGTCACGATCATGACCATCCACGCCGCCAAGGGCCTTGAATATGACAAGGTGTTCCTCGTCGGCTGGGAAGAAGGCGTATTCCCGTCGCAACGCGCGCTCGATGAAGGCGGCATGGCGTCGCTCGAGGAAGAACGCCGCCTCGCTTATGTCGCGATCACCCGCTCAAAACAGTCGGCCACGATCCTCCACGCCGCCAACCGCCGCATTTATGGCCAGTGGACCAGCAGCATCCCGAGCCGCTTTGTCGGCGAACTCCCGCCCGAAAACGTCGATAGCGAAACAACGATGAGCGGCGGCGCGAGCCTGTGGCAAGCCAACTGGTCCGACCGCGCCGATCCTTTTGCCGACGTAGCGCGCGGCACGGGACGGGGGCCTGGATGGCAGCGGGCAACAAACGGTTTTTCGGCGCAGCCGCAACGCATTGTCGAAGCGCGCGGGTCTGCCGTCAGCCTTGGCAACAAGGGCCGCGATGACCTCGCGCTCGGCCAGCGCGTTTTTCATACCAAGTTCGGCTACGGGGTTATCGCCGAGATCGAGGGCAACAAGCTCGAGATCGATTTCGAAAGCGCGGGTAGGAAGAGGGTATTGGATAGTTTTGTGAGCGTTCAATTAGCATGACTATCAGAGACATTTGCCTTTCGACCTTGGAGATTTGCGAACGGCATTTTCGTCTCATTGAAGCCGCCGTTCCCCCTCCTCAATGGGTTGAGTGGGAAAACAGCTACAATTGAGCGAGCGCCGACACAAATGCTTCTACAAAAGCTGGCTAGGCAAATCACGGGACTGAAGTCCGCTGACCTCTTACTTCAGGCCGGGTTACTTCAGGAGGTCGGCGCCGCCTTTCGAACGCTCGACGAAATCAGCGAGGACATTCTATATATCTCGTTGGGACTTTCGAAAGGGAATTGGACGGAAAACCATGACAAATACGCTGATTATTTTTGGTCAGAGTCTGAAGATGACCACCAGCCACCCGTAAGACGCAAAAACATCCGCGCATTCATAAATCGAGTTTACGACATACCCAATCCCTCGGGAGCTGATCAGGCTGGCAGGAAGCTGCACAAGGCCTTTTCCGATTACATTCACGCAAGGTCGGCTCCCATCATGTCGATGGTGGTCGGCCCCCCTGCGCGATTCGACCTAAATGGCATTACCAACACGATTGTGCGCAATCCATACGCTCAGCAAATTCCAAGCTATTTTTATCGGGCTCTGCTCAGCACGTCTTTTATCGCAAGAGTTGCACTTGCCGATGAAGCGAACGCCGCGTGTTATAACGCTGTTATCGATTTTGAACGCGAGCATGGACACCTAGTTTTACCTGCTTGAGACGCCTGGGCTTCAACGAGATCTAAGCCGCCACCCGCTCCACCAAAATATCGCCCTCGCGCGCCCTTACCTGCGCCAGATCAAAGGCCGCCTGCATCCGCATCATCGTCTCGGCGCGGACGCCGAAGGCCTTTTCAAACCGGATCGCCATTTCGGCGGAGAGGCCCGCATGACCATTGAGCAAATTGCTCATCGCCTGCCGCGTCACGCGCAGCTTGGCGGCGGTTTCGGTCACGTTCAGGCCGTGCGGATCAACGATTTCAGTGCGCAGCCATTCGCCGGGGTGAACCGCAAAGCTGGGGTGCAAATGAATGGCCATCAGTGATAATCCTCCAAATCAATGTCCTCGATGCCCAGAGCATCGTTGATGCGAAACGTCATCCGCCAGTTCTTCGTCACGGTCAGCGACCAAACCCCGGCAAGGTCGCCGGTCAATTGATGCGCGCCATAATTGGGCAGTATTTTCAATTCTTCGACCGTTTCGATCACGCTCAGATACGCCAGCATTTTTCGCAAGCGATCCACCAGATTGCCGGGCAATCCTTTGGGCTTTCCGGTTTCGGTGAATTGCCGCAACGCCTTGTGCCGGATGCTTGTTATTTCCATGAAATTTCCTATCGCAATGTCCGTCGTGTGTCAAGTGTCACTTGATGGTCATACGGATCGCTAACGAACACACTTAACGCTCCATCGCGGCACAGGCGAAATTGGCCCCTTTTCGAGATGCCTAACGCTGCGCTAACCTTATCGTGCCATGCGCCGGACCCGATCCCCTATGAGAGCCATGCTCTCTCCCCTGCTGACAATCGCGCCGTCGCTCGCTGCGCTCATCATGGCGTTAGGCCTGCTCCAAATTTCGCCGCTGGTGAGTGCCGCGATCAACCCCTCGCCGCCGGTCGTCAAGCCGCTGCCGATGCTTGCCAAGCCCGGCGCTTATCCCGACAAATATGCCGTGACGCGGACGATGAAATTCGCCGCCCCCATCAAGTTCGGCGACTGGGCCTGGAACGAGACAGGCGCGCCATTGAACGGGCCCGTTCTGGTCACGGTCGACATCGGTTCCGAAGCGCTTGCCGTTTTCCGGGGCGGGCACCAGATTGGCGCGACGCGGATCATTTACGGCGATGATGACAAGCCCACGCCCATCGGCGTCTTTCCGATCACCCAAAAAAACGCGAACCATCGCTCGAACATCTTCGTCAATGCGCCCATGCCCTATATGTTGCGGATGACGAACGACGGCATCTCGATCCATGGCGCAGATCATGTGAAGCCGATTTATGCGACAAATGGCTGCATCGGCATTCCGACCGGTTTTGCCAAGCGGCTATTCGAGGTTGTCGCGCTCGGCGACCGCATTATCGTGACCAAGGCAAAGGCACGGCGTGCAGGCGATGTTATTCCGACCATCTGACGCAATGCCGAAACCTAACCAGGCTATCGCAGTTTAACGGGGGTTATTTCCATACAGGAGACGTCCCATGCCTTATGTCACCGCCGCCGACGAAACCGAACTTTACGTCAAGGAATGGGGACCGAGCGATGGCCGCCCTGTCATTCTGATCCACGGCTGGCCGCTGAATGCCGATAGCTGGGACGACATCACGCTCGGTCTCGCGAACGCCGGATTTCGCGCAATTGCCTATGACCGTCGCGGGTTCGGCCGGTCGGACCAGCCGTGGGACGGCTATACTTACGACACGCTGGCTGACGATCTCGCGGCTGTTATCGAACAATGCGATGCCGAAGACGCCGCAATCGTCGGCTTTTCGATGGGTGGCGGCGAAGTCGCGCGTTACCTGTCGAAACATGGTTCGGCCAATATCAGCCAAGCCGCACTGATAGCATCGATTGTGCCTTTCATGCTCAAGACCGCCGATAACCCGACTGGCGTCGACCAATCGGTGTTCGACGGGATGACCGACGGCATGAAGGATGACCGCGCCGCGTTTATGCAGACATTTGCCAAAGGGTTCTTCGGCGTTGGGTTTCTGACATCGCCGGTCAGCGACGCTGTGCTCGACGGATTTTTC
>JAYUQI010000003.1:0-18171 GCA_043756805.1 Sphingomonas sp. | reverse complement strand
AGTCGTTGGCATTTGTTCGTGTCGCCATTCCTTCGCTCCATCCACTTCCCTGGGCCTGTCGAAGGGCTGTCCTTATACTTCACGCTCGACGAAGAAAGGACAACCCTTCGACAGGCTCAGGGACACGGCTAACCTTGGATCAGCTGCATTCTACCGCGATGCGCCCGGTATCCAAAGGACATCGTCGGCGCCATTGCCATTGGCAACGCGCGCCATCGTGAAGAGGTGATCCGACAGGCGATTGAGATAGGCAAGCGCCGGGCGGTTCAGCCCTGTCACAGCGACGGCACTGCGTTCGGCACGGCGGACGGCAGCGCGGGCGACATGCAGATTTGCGGCGAGCGCGGATCCGCCGGGCAGGATGAAACTGCCCAGCGGGGCAAGCCCGATATTCATCGCGTCGATCTCGCGTTCCAGCCGTTCGACTTGAACGGGCATGATGCGCAGCGGCTCCCAGCCGAAATCGCCATCGGGCGTTGCGATGTCTGCGCCCAGATCGAACATGTCATTCTGGATCGTGCGCAATGTCGCGAGCATGTCGCCTATCGCATGGACGGCCGCAACGCCGATCAAACTGTTCGCTTCGTCGACGTCGCCGATCGCTGCTATCAGCGCCGATGACTTTGCCACACGGCTGCCATCGACGAGGCCCGTCGTGCCGTCGTCCCCGGTCTTGGTATAAATCTTGTTGAGTTTGACCATTATCCCTGCCGCGAAAGCAGCAGAAGCAGCATGACAAGAACCACGGCCCCTGCCTGAAATCCGACACGCATGAACATTGCTTTATTCTGGCGCTCGGCCGACCGGCTGACGCCACCATCGGGGGACTTCAGATCGGCTTCGGTCGTTTGCAGAAACGCGACGATCCCTTTGATGAGGGCAAAAAGAGTTCCGCCCATGGCAAGAACGATGAGGATGATGAGAAGCGTGGACATTCCCGCTATTTAGGGGCTGTCAAACGTAAAGCCAATGGGCAGGTGACCGGCGCGCAGATCATTTGTGAGCGATGCGCCGTCCATGCCCGACGCGCGCATCTCGGCAAGGCTGGCAGACCCGGCGCGCTTGGCGAGGCGCTTGCCGTCGGGGCCGCAGATCAGCGCATGGTGGTGGTATCGCGGGGTCGGCAGTCCGAGGCATCGTTGCAAAACGCGGTGGACGTCGGTCGCGCTTTCAAGATCACGACCGCGGACGACATCGGTGATCGCTTCGGCGGCATCATCGACGGTGACAGCGAGGTGATAGCTGGCGAGCGCATCCTTGCGCGCAATAACGACATCGCCCCAGGCTTGTGCGGGGTCTTTGGCGTCGGCCGCCTTTGCCATGTCGAGCCGCCATGCCGCTGGCCCCGTGACGTCGCGCCGCTTGCACGTGCCGGGATAAACCGGCGGCAAATCGCCTTGCGGCGCGCTTGCGCTGGCGGCGATTTCGGCACGCGTGCAAATGCAGGGGTAGATCAAGCCTGCGTCGCTCAGTTGATCCAGTGCGGTTGCATAGCGAGGGCCATGTTCCGATTGCGTGCTGACTGCATCCCAACCCAGTCCGAGCCAGCGCAGATCGTCAAAGATGCCTGCGACAAATTCGGCGCGGCTTCGTCCGCCATCGATATCTTCGATGCGTACCACAAACTGCCCGCCCCCGCTGCGCGCCAGATCATGTGCCATGACGGCCGAATAAGCATGGCCGAGATGCAACAATCCTGTTGGAGACGGTGCGAATCGTGAAATCTGCGGTTGACCGCGAGTCATTGCCTGTGCTGTCATACGCCCGTCACCAATCGGTCCGATGGGCGACGAGGACACGAAAGGGATTTGGATACCGCATGTATCACCCCGACCTTATCCGCCATCCAGACGGATGCCCTGCGCTTGTGCTCAACGCTGACTATACCCCGCTCAGCTATTATCCGTTGAGCGTGTGGCCATGGCAAACGGCGGTAAAAGCCGTGTTTCTCGACCGTGTCGACATTGTCGATCATTATCAGCGCGAAGTGCATTCGCCGACGCATACCATGAAACTGCCCTCGGTCATTGCGCTCAAATCCTATGTGAAGCCGTCGCAGCATCCGGCGTTTACACGGTTCAACGTGTTTTTGCGCGACCGGTTTCAATGCCAATATTGCGGCGTCGGCAATGACCTCACCTTCGATCATGTCGTCCCGCGCGCTTATGGCGGGCGCACGACATGGGAAAATGTGACGACCGCGTGTGCGCCATGCAATTTGAAGAAAGGCGGACGGACCCCGCGCGAAGCCAAAATGGGGCTCCACATCGCGCCCATCCGCCCGACAAGCTGGCAACTTCAGGACCACGGCCGCGCCTTTCCGCCCAATTTCCTCCACGATAGCTGGCGCGATTGGCTTTATTGGGATATTGAACTGCTGGCTTGATCGGGAACGATAAACGTCAATGCGTTTACACCCCGTTTGATACCGTCGTTCCTGATCCTGCGGTCGAGCGTGGCCAGTCGGCTGCCATGATGGATTGCCAGCACGAGCAGATACTGGTCGGTCACCGCATGGTGACGGCGCAATGCATTTCGTTCGATCAGCATGGTATCAAGCAAGCTGACATCGTCGGGCAGGAAACGATGATCGGAGACGGTCGTGAAGTCAGCAAGCAGCGACGCGATTTCTTCTGTGCCTGCGCCGCTGTTTGCGTATTGCGGGTTGCTCAAAATACGGATGACGCCATTTTGAGTGATCGGACACGTCGACCACCCTTCAGCACGATGATCGTTGAACCATGTCCAAGCCGTATCATGAAAGCGATGCAGCGTATCCAGAAGCGCAATGAGAACATTGACGTCGAGCAGATGATTCAAGACATTTCGTCGCGAAGCGCATTGACATGCTCAAGGGTGACAACGGCATTGGGATTGTAAACCGGTAGCAGCCGAACTCCGTTGCGCATCTTTGGCACGGGTTCGGGCCGGAGTGATTTGCGCATGAGGTCACTCACGACAGCACCTAATGTCCTGCCGTCTTGCCGCGCGAGCTTTTTGGCCTCGCGCAACAGATCGGCTTCTATCGATAATGTTGTCCGTGACATCTCCATAATCAAGATATGACGCATCACGCATCAAACATCAACCCGCCATCGAATAAGGGCCGCCCCGCTCCAGCGCCCGCTTATACGCATCGCGCGCCTGAAAGCGTTTCACCCAAGACCCGATATTGGGGTGCGTGGCATGCAGCCCGTAGCGGCACGCAATTTCGCCGACAAAGCTCATCTGGATATCTGCCCCCGACAGCGCACCGCTAACAAGCCAGTCCTTGCCCGCGAGCGACGCTTCGACATAGCCCAGGTGATTGGCGATCTCGCTGTCGATGCGCGGCTTGAGCGGGGCCGCTGCCTCGCCGAGCATGCCGCTGTAGAGTTTGAGCATCAGCGGCAGCATCGCCGATCCTTCAGCATAATGGAGCCACTGGTTATACACTTCATAGTCCGCGCTTTCGGCCTGTGGCGCCAGCGCGCCGCCGCCATGCTTGCGGATAATATGGTCGATGATCGCGCCCGATTCGATGATCGTGCCATGCTCGTCGCTGATCACCGGCGACTTGCCGAGCGGATGCACCGCCAGCAGTTCGGGCGGGGCAAGCCGCGTCGTGGCATCGCGCTGGTAGAACTTGATGTCATACGGCGTGCCCAGTTCTTCGAGCAGCCAGAGGATGCGCTGCGAGCGTGATTCGTTGAGATGGTGAACGGTAATCATTGAAACGTCTCCTGTTTGTCCCTTCGTGCCTTGTGAATACGCACTTGGCAATTGACGCTACGGCTGCTGCAGTGCAGCACGCACCTATGGCCTCGATTGCACAAAATTCCGATATACGATTTCTCGGTCGCATCTTGGGCGATGTCATCCGCGAACTGGGCGGCGAAGCGCTGTATCGGCGGACTGAGTATATCCGCTCGACGTCGGTCGACCGGCATCGCGGCGTGGCAGGCGCGCATACAGTGGACCGCGGGCTCGATGCGCTGACGCTTGACGAGACACTCGATTTCGTCCGCGGGTTCATGCTGTTCTCGATGCTCGCCAACCTGGCCGAGGACAGGCAGGGCGTGGCAGTCGAGACCGGTGCCGACGTGGCGCATGTTGCCGCAGGGCTCGCTGAACATGGCATGGATGGTGCCGCCGTCTGTGCCATGCTCGATCATGCGCTTGTGATGCCCGTGCTGACCGCGCACCCGACCGAAGTGCGGCGCAAATCGATGATCGATCACCGCAACCGCATTGCTACGCTGATGGAATTGCGCGACGCGGGCATGACCGAGACTGAAGATGGCGATGCGGTCGAGGCCGCAATTGCGCGCCAGATTGCGCTGCTGTGGCAGACGCGCCCGTTGCGGCGTGAGCGGCTCTATGTCGCCGATGAAGTCGAAAATGCGCTGGCGTGGCTGCGTGACGTGTTCTTGCCGACGCTGCCTGCGCTTTATGCGCGATGGGACCGGGTCTTGGGGCATCGTCCTGCGTCATTCCTTCAGGTCGGCAGCTGGATCGGCGGCGACCGCGACGGCAATCCCAATGTTGTTGCGGACTCGCTGCATCTGGCGCTCGGGCGCTCGGCGGAAACGGTGCTTGGCTATTACCTCGATGCGGTTCATGCGCTGGGAGCAGAACTGTCGATTTCGACCGAGCTGGCCGAGGTCGATGCCAGTGTCATCGCCTTGGCCGAAGCCAGCGGCGATACAGCGCTCAGTCGCGCCGATGAGCCGTATCGGCGTGCCGTATCGGGGATTTATGCGCGGCTGGCGGCGACCTTCGAGGCGGCGATCGGCAAGGCACCGCCCAGGCCCTCTGCTCTTCATGGCGAGCCTTATACCGACCCGACGGCGTTCCGCGCCGATCTCCTCGCGCTCGCCAAAGCCCTGAGCACAGGACCGCTGGCGACGGGCGGTGCGCTCGGGCGGCTGATCCGCGCGGTCGACGTCTTCGGCTTTCACTTGGCGACGCTCGATCTGCGCCAGAACAGCGATGTCCATGCGCGGGTGGTGGCTGAACTGCTCAAGGTGGCGGGTGTCGAGGCGGATTATGAAGCGCTCGACGAAACGACGCGCATCGCCCTGCTCCGCCGCGAAATCGCCAGCTCCCGACCACTGTCGGGGCCGAACCTGAGCTATGGTGACGAAACAACATCCGAAATGGCAATCTTCGCCGCCGCCGCTGTTGCCAAGGCGCGTTATGGCGACGCGGCTATTGCGCGGGCGATCATATCGAAGGCCGACAGCGTCTTGGACTTGCTAGAGGTTTACATCCTGCTCAAGGAAGCCGGGCTTTACAGCCCCGGGCATGCGGGCATTCAGGTCGTGCCCTTGTTCGAAACCATCGGCGACTTGGAAGCTGCGCCCGCGATCATGAGCGCGTTCTTCGCGCTCCCCGAAATGGCGGCGCTGGCGGTCGCGGCGGGGCATCAGGAAGTGATGGTCGGCTATTCGGATTCGAACAAGGATGGCGGGTATCTGACGTCGACATGGAGTCTCTATCAGGCAAGCCTTGCGCTGGCACCCGTGTTTGAAAAAGCGGGAACGGCGATGCAGCTTTTCCATGGCCGCGGCGGCGCGGTCGGGCGTGGTGGGGGATCGAGCTTTGCAGCAATCCGGGCGCAGCCGCCGGGGACGGTCAAGGGCCGAATCCGCATCACCGAACAGGGCGAAGTGATTGCCGCCAAATATGGCTCCCGCGAAAGCGCCGCGATCAACCTCGAAGCGATGGCGGCGGCAACGATCCTCGCGAGCATGGAACCCGAAGGCGTCAGCGCCACCGATACCAAGCGCTTCGCCGATGCGATGGATGAAATCTCGGGGGCAGCGTTCAAGGCCTATCGTGGGCTGGTCTATGACACGCCGGGATTTCGCACTTTTTTTCGCCAGATGACCCCGATTGCCGAAATTGCGACACTGAAAATCGGCTCGCGCCCCGCCAGCCGGACGAAATCGGACGCCATCGAGGACCTGCGCGCCATCCCCTGGGTGTTCAGCTGGGCACAGGCGCGCGTGATGCTGCCCGGCTGGTATGGCGTCGGCGCGGCGTTCGACGGGTTCGCCGACAAGGGATTGCTGAAGGCAATGGCGGAAGGTTGGCCTTTTCTGCAATCCGTGCTCGGCAATATGGAAATGGTGCTGGCGAAATCGGACATGGGGATTGCCGCGCGTTACGCTGAACTGGTCGAGGACCGCGCGATAGGCGACGCGACGTTCGGGCGCATCCGCGATAGCTGGCAGCGGTCGCATGACCAGTTGCTGTCGGTCACTGGCCAGTCGCACTTACTTGAGGCCAACCCGGCGCTCGATGCGTCGATCCGCTTGCGCACGCCTTATATCGAGCCGCTCAACCTGCTCCAGATCGAACTCCTCAAGCGCCACCGCAGCGGCGAGAATGACCCGCGCATCGCCGAGGGGATTCAGCTGTCAATCAACGCGATTGCGACCGCGCTCCGTAACAGCGGCTAGACCAAACGGCCGCAGTCCTGAGCCTGTCGAAGGACGGTTTGGCGCGTGAACCGCCCTTCGACAGGCTCAGGACTGCGGAGTCTTTGTCATCGAAACGATAAGCGTCAGTCCTTGGCCGAAAACTTTCTTTGGTTTCCCCTGAACCCTCGTCGCATCGGCGCGCGCGCGATCGAGGATTGCGGCGGGGACATTCGCATCGTGATAAATTGTCGTGGCAGATGCGAGTTGGCGGGCCTGGCGCAAGGTGAGATCGTCGGGATCGGTGGAAGTCAGGACCAGTGTTTCGGTGCGATCAGGCGTGTTCGAGTTCTCCATTGCGAGCCATGCTGAGACATCATGGCCACCAGCAAAAGGATCAAGCGCCCCGCCTTCGCTGAGGGCCGCGTCAATGGCCTGCCGACGTGCGGTGCCATCGGGAAATTTGGCGCGCAGAGCCGGGCGCGCTGCGAACAGGCCATTTGCCAAATTGCCGAGCGATTGCGGCAGGAGCGCTTCCAGTCGTTGTCGCAGCGCCTTCGCGAGGCCTGCCGATGCGCCACCGGTGCCAATGGCGATCAAAACCGGATCGCGGTCGACGATGGCGGGCAACGTAAAATCGCAGAGCGCCACGCGGTCGACGGCATTGACCAATATGCCACGGGCTTTGAGCCGGGCGACCGCCGCTTCGGCTTCCGCATCATCTTCAACTGCGACAATGGCGAGTGCGGCTTCGCTGTCCTCGCCGACAACCATTGCCCCGGCGCGATCCAGCAACCGCCGTTTGGCGTCGGCTGCCTCGCCATCGCCAACCAATATCACGGCGCGCGCGGTCAGCCGGACGAAAAGCGGCAGGCTGTGCACGATTTACGGGCCGACTTGGGCGTGCAGGCTCGTCGCGGTCCGTGTCCCGCGCAGGCCCCAATTCCCGTCGAACGAGAAGGTGATGAATTCGGCGCGCCCGCCAAGGTTTTCATAGGGGATCGCGCCACCAAGGCCACGGTTTTCGAGCGGCACGCGACTGTCCGCCGAACGATCGCGGTTATCGCCCATCAGGAAAACATGGTTCGCCGGAATCGTGATCGGTGCGAAATCATCGACGCGCCAGTCATAGCCGAGGTCGATGGTGTCATAGCTGCGGCCACCCGGCAGTGTTTCGCGAAAGACAGGCAACTGGCACCAGCTGTTGCCCATGCTGTCGCGAGTCAGCGCGCCCGGATATTCGCTGTCGGCGCACGGCTGGTTGGCATCAACGGGAATACGCAGATAGCCCTTGTCGACGCGCTTCACGGGTTTGCCGTTGAGGATGACAACCCCCCCACGCACTTCGAGGCGATCACCGGGCAAGCCGATGACGCGTTTGATGTAGTCTTCGGATTTGCCCGGCGGGGTTACAATCACGACATCGCCGCGCTCGGGCAGGCTGCCGAACAGCCGGCCTTTGCTGGGGGTGAACTGCACGCTCCAGCTCGGCACCGACTGGCGCAGGACGAGGCTTCTGAAAATCGCTGCGGGATTGGGAACGGTGGGCGAGACGAACGACCAGCCATAGGCGAACTTGCTGACCACCAGCCGATCACCGACGCGCAGGCCGGGGACCATCGATTCGCTGGGGATGTAAAAGGGTTTGGCAATGAAACTGTGGAAGCCAAGCACGGCGGCGATCAGCCAGAAAATGCTGTGCGCCTCGTGCAGCCAATTGGTTTTGGGCTTGGTCACGGCGGGGGTTTCGAGAATCGCGGTTTCGGCGGTCACATGGGGTCTTTCGGCAGTGCTTCGATAATGACGAACGCCTGTGCCCATGGATGATCGTCGGTGAGCGTCAGGTGAATATGCACGTCATAGCCATCGGGCGTGATCGCGTCGAGCCGCGCCTTTGCCCCCCCGGTCAGCGCCAGTGTGGGGGCGCCGCTCGGGGCATTGACGACACCAATGTCCTTCATGAACACGCCGCGCTTGAAACCGGTGCCGACGGCTTTGGAGAACGCCTCTTTGGCGGCAAAGCGCTTGGCATAGGTGCCGGCGCGGGTGAACGGGCGGCGCGTGGCCTTGGCGCGTTCAACATCGGTGAAGACACGCGCCTCGAAACGCTCGCCAAAGCGGTCGAGCGACGCCTGGATGCGCTCGATGTTGCACAGGTCGGAGCCGAGGCCGATGATCATATTCCCCTTCTCCTTGCAAGAAGGCGCTCTTTGTTAATTGGATGGTTTTGCTGCATGGTGACTGTCATCTTTACTGGTGTAGGCGTGGCGTAGAATTTTTGCATATTTGGGGAAAATATCCTTATTTGCGGTCGCTCTAATGGCATTTTCAACGCAAGTCGAAAGCCCCTGTGACAACTGCGGCCTATGGTTCGGCGGCCTTGCCGGACTTGTCCGATGCGCCACGATCAGCACATGAAATGGCCCGTGGCGAGACTTTGAGCTCATATCGGTTGCCGCCCAGTAGGAGAGGGCGGTCGATGTTCTCGACAGTCCCAACAGGAAACTTACCGGCTCTCTCCCACCGTCGAAAAAGCGGCCCAGAATGCGGGGTGCGACCGATATGTTGGTCCGTTTCGGTCGTTCCGCAGCGAACGCATCGCGCTCCTCAACGCTGATGCGTAGGATGCACCATCAGCACGCTTACGAGCCATAAATGTCATCAGCTCTGCGGTCGCTGCGCTATCGACGCTCCAGTGTGACACGATAATTTGTCGTGCCCCTGCGTACAGAAAAGCGCGGGCAAGCCCACTCAGCGGACGGGATGCACCATTGGCATCGCCCGAGGCGGTGTTGCAGCCTGAGAGAACGACCACGTCGGCATCAAGCGACAACATCGTGATTTCGCTCGCTGTGAGCAGGCCATCGTCGGTGTCTTTGGTCGTCGCGGCAACATGTTCATCACATCCACCGCCGGGGGTGAGGATGATGGCCGGTTCCTCGCTCGGTGTTGCTCCAGCGGCTAAACCGTGCGTTGCAAATAGCAATGCCCGGTAACGTCGCAATTCGCCTGACTGGCTAAGCGTTGCCAACGTGGCTTCGGATGCGCCATTTCCAAAGATCATAGAGTTGGCAGATGCGCCCATTGCCTTTGCCATGGCTTCGGCTTCGCGGCGCGTATCGGGCAGCGGTCTCAGCGCACAAACGGCGGACGCCGTGCGCACAGGATAGTTCCCGGCGGTTTGAGCACTACGGAGCGACGCAAAGGAATTTGTCGCGGCGCTCAGCTTGTTTCCGGCCAGCGCTGGATCGGCTATAGCAAGAAGCGGACGATCAGCTTTTGATGGCGGCGCCACGAGCTTTAGGGCCCGCAACGCGTTAATTGCAGGTAGCGTGACAATATCATATTTATCACCGAACCAGCGCGCTTGACGATACGCCGCAAAAATATTGTTCGATTTCGTCGGCATTTTCGTAACAAGCACTGACAGTGGTAGACTTGCGAGCGGCCCATCCACGCTGGAATACAGCGTTCCAACCCCGCGAAGGTCGGCCTCGAATGGCGCAATAATGCTTTTATAAAGCGCTGCTGACGCCTTGAGATCAAACGCGGGAAGGTCAGATCCGGTCACGGCACCGGCTATCGCAATGCCAGCGCGTAACTCGGCGACCAATGCAGACATTTTCTTCGTGCCAATCGGTGCCGCAACAAGTTTGCTGTAACCGCGCTTTACGAGCAGCGCGTAATGGCCTTTCGGCTCTTGAATGAGGAACAGCGCAGCTTCGCCCGGTTTCAGCAACCTCGAGCTTGGAGACGTCAATTCGTCAAGCAAAAGGTCATGCCCCCCGGCAAGGTTTGCAAAGGCAGGATAGCGCGCGTCGATGCTGGCCGTAATCTTCGACGCCGCTTCACGATCGCGGTCGAGATCGGCACTCAGGCGGGCAATGTCGCCATCATTTCTTTCGCGATAAGCTGTCCCGAGTTGGGCCCGCAACTTGCCGACGGACGCAATGGCAATTTGCTGTTCGTCTGCGAGACGACGGAGCGCAGGATCTTCGGCGGCAAGGCGTGCACCGGTCTGCCATGCTGCACTGCCGTCGAGATAGCGCTCGACAAATTGCTGCGCCAGCAAAGCGTCTTGGACCGCGTCGCTGTTTTTTGCGGCAATCTTCAAAAGGACATTGCGAAGCCGCACGGCAGCATTGATCGCAATTGCAAAGCGGTCTGCTGCGCCGGCTTTCGTCTGAATGCGCGTGGTCGCGTCGAGCGCAGCGGCACGGATTTCCGATAGAACGGCTCTCGCTTCTCGAAGTGCAGCCGTTGTCTCGCCTGAGTCCAAAAGCGCCTGAACATATGTCGTTTGAATATTCAGCGTGTCTTGTGCCGTCGGTCCGAATGTGGTTCGTGCACTCATCAAAGCGGTGGCCAGTATTTCTTTGGCTTCAATTGGTTGATTGTTGCGCAACAAATAGCTGCTTTGGTAGTGCATCGCATAAAGTGTGTGACGATGATCACGCCCGAGCGCTGAGGTCAAAATTCGGATATTCTCAGAGTTCAGTGCAATTGCCTCGGTTACCCGACCGCTTGAGCCGAGAAGCTCTGCCAGCCCCTGCCGTGGATAGGTGGAATTTGGATTATCGGTTCCGAAAACCGAAACGGTGAGTTCGACGGATCGCCGCAACACTGGCTCCGCTTCTTGATATTTCCGCTGGCCGAGCAGCGTATCGCCGAGATTTGCGAGCCGCATTGCAAGCGGCTGTTTTGCCGTCGGATCGTTTTCAGCCAGCGCAACGGCTTCCTTCTGAACCTGCTCTGCAAGAGCGGATCTGTTTGTATAGCCATACAGCCCTCCCAGATCATTAAGCGCCGAGCCCAAACGACGGCTATTCGGACGAAGACGGGATCGTTCGATCTGCAATATCTGTTCGCCGATGGCCTCTGCGCGTTGAGGGTCTCTGAGCATATTATAAGCCTCAGCCAAAGGCCCGAGCGCAAGCGTCAGGAGGCTGTCATTTTTGGCATAGGCTGTCTCCATCAATGCCAGCACTTTTTCCCATTTATCGGCGCATACGGCACCACTTTGCACAACGCAGGCCAATCGGGCGTCGGTCGCGGCCAGCAACGCGTGATCCGTGACCGACATGTTAGGAAGCTGCGCCGCCGCGGTCGCACCTGCCGTTTGGGTCAATTCGTTTTTCAGCTGTTTTGCTTCATAAAGCTGGGACAACCGGGCCAGCGTGCGAAAGCGTTCGATGGACTTCACTGGCTGCTGTGCAAGCGCTTGTTCGAGCAACGCCTGTGCTTCTTCATATTTGCCCTGCTGGACGAGAACGGCGCCCAACAACGATTGTCCACGCGCTAAAAGGATCGGCTTTTCACGCCCGCCGGCGGTTTGATCGAGTGCCGTGACTGCGATTCGCAATGTTGCTTCGGCATCGGCAAAAAACATTTCTGCAAGCTGAGCTTCGCCCAGATCAATCCGACATGCGGTCGTCTCCAGTTGTGTGATACCCCATTTTAGAACGCACAGACGCAATTGCTCGCGCGCAAGGTCTACGTGCCTAGAAGGCTCTAGTTTGTCGACATCGGCGAGCTGGATGCGAAGCTGGTTCAGGGGCAGCGGTTTTGTGCCAGCTCGCGAAGCCACGCTTTGAAACTGAAGCGCCAATACAAGAATTGCTGCAATGGTTTTGATTACCAGTTTTTTACACCGAGCCATGCTGCGCACACTCCCTACGACACGTAATTTTGTTGCAGATTTTATCAGAATTGCTTTTCGGCAATCTGCTATTTCAGTCGTGCATCAAGCTGTGCCAGGGCTTCCTGACGGCAACCCAAGTTCCATTCGGCGGCGATTGCACTCCAGTCTTGCGGCCCGTTTGACGCACATCGCGACTCGCCGTTACGCACCCCCCCGAGCCGCTCGTTCGACGCCCGCGCTTTGAACATCGCGACGAATGCGCCCGTGATCGACGGCGCGGGTGGAATCATGGCGGCATAGCGTTCGCGCAAAGGCCCCGTTAATTGCCGGGTCTGTCCATTGGGGAGAAGAAGCATGACCGAGACCCCATCGGGCAATCGCAACATTTGGCCATTTCGAACAATCGTTCCGGCCGGAAGACTTGTCACGGCTGAACGAAGGATGATGGCATCGGCAAGCGCCGGGGTTGACATCATGAGCATGGCGGCGACCAATAGAACCGACATCAGGGGCGTTACGCGCAAAATTTTTGAATGCATGAGGATCTTTCACCGACACTAACAAGAGCCAGACGAAATAGTCTGCTCAAGCTCATGCAACCCGTCATCATTTTTGTTCTATTGTCGATAGTTATAGCATCGAGTTTCGTCCTCGGCAATCACGCACCTTTCGCGCCGTTGGAAGCAATGCTCGCCGATGTTCGGACATCGCGCCTTGCGAGGTCAGACGTGCTCGATCCCACCGTTGTCGTTGTTGCGATAACAGAAGAGTCGCTCAAAGATGATCAAGCGCTGTCGCCGATCGACCGGCGCTTTTTGGCACGAGTGATAACGGCAGTCGATTCCGCAGCGCCTGCCTCTATCGGCCTCGATATTTTGTTCGACCGTCCGTCTCTGCCTGAGACCGATAAAGCCTTTCGCGAAACGCTTGGTTCATTGCGCGCGCCGCTGGTGATGATCGGGACTGAAGTGCCAGCCGCATTCGAAAAGGCGATCCTTGCCGGGCGACAAGTGGCGAGTCCGGCGCTTAACGCTGATGGCAATGATTCTGTGGTACGAGATTTTACCGCGCGGGATCACAATGGATCTTTCGTGCTTGCCGCGTCGATGGCGACGATATCAGGCCGCACGGTGACCAAACCAGATTTCGAAATCCGTTACGGGCTGATACCGAGCGGTGACCTCCCTTTTCGCATTATTCCCGCTCATCACCTTCTGGCCAATCCTTCGTTGAAAGCAATGCTGAAGGGGCGACACGTCCTTATCGGCGGCATCTTCAATGACAGCGATCGTCACTTGACCCCGCTTCGTTTCGTGGAAGGCGCGCCGGACAGGCTTCCCGGCGTCATCGTTCACGCATTTCAACTGCGCCAACTGCTTAGTCGGGACCAAGGCTCAAATTCATTACTGTGGTCGATTCTGCTTACCGGTTTGGCTGCCGTCATCGGCTTTACGTTGGGCAGATCCGTGTTCCCAACATTATGGCAAAGCATGATTTTACTCGTTAGTTTTGGGGCACTTGGGTTGTCTGCTGTCGGCCTGTTTGCTGTGGCTCAAGTCATGGTCAATCTCGTCGCAATGGGAATCGCGCTTGTCCTGGCAACATTGGCAGGCTTCGCTTTGGAGGGGCAACACCGGCGCGCGCAGATACAATCCGTCCGCAAGGCCTTCGGCACCTTTCTTGCCCCTGATTATGTCCGGATGCTGGAACGTGATCCGGGTCTTGTTACTGCCGCTGCGAAGCGAACCGAGATTGCCGTTCTTTTTACGGATCTGGCTGGGTTTACAGCGCTGATCGAACGGCTCGCGCCTGAGGCTATCGAGCCATTTCTGAATGCGTATCTTGATCAGGTCACCAATGTGATCGTTGCCGGCGGGGGTACGATTGATAAAATCGTGGGCGATAGCGTTCATGCGCTGTTTGGCGTGCCGATTGGGCAGGTTGATGCCGCCGAACGAGCGCTTGCCTGCGCACAGGAGATTGTGCGCGTCACCGAGGGTTTCCGTAATGCCCGCTCCGACCTCGCATTAGGCATAACACGGGTCGGTGCTCATTTCGGTCCCGCGCTGGTCGGCAACTTCGGAGGCAGTCTTCGCCTGGACTATACCGCCCACGGGTCCACAATGAATATCGCCTCACGATTGGAAGCAGCGAACACAGCGTTGGGAACACAGGTTTGCATTAGCGAAGCGATATATGTTGCTGCGGGTAAGCCTGAAGGTTGGCGTTGGTGTGGATCGGCTTGGCTGCGCGGCGTGCGGGAGCCACTTTCGTACTTCACGCTAACACACGACCGCAAACAAGACGCAGTCACAGCAATTGCCCTGAGAGCGATTGGGTCTGATCCGGCACATTCGCTGGCGACGTTTCAGAGGTTAGATTCGGCCGATCCGATCGTCCAACTTCAGCTTCGTCGGCTATCGCAGGGGCTCTGCTCGACAATGATCGACCTTCGCTAAACCAATAATTCACTCAAAGCCGCCGCGTCGGCGATGGTCAACGACCGCACGTCCCTCTCAACCCACTTCGCATCCAGCCAACGGCTCAATGTTTTCGAGACCGACTCCCGCGTGGCATGAATGCGGACAGCAAGCTCGGTAACCGACGGCAGGGCAGTGATGTGCAGCAAGTCATCCGAATTGCGGCTGGCCAATCGGAATAGCTCGGTTGCCAGCCTCGCGGCGATGGGTGCCGCCGCGACAGCAAAGGTCTTTTCCGAAGACTCGCGCAATTGCCGCGCCAGCTGGTAAACCAGCGCAGCGGCAAATCCGGCCTCCGTTCTCAACCACAAATGGAACAGGGCTTTCGGAACCGAAACAACCTCGCTGTCTTCCAACGCAATGACAGACGCACAGCGTGTTTCTCCGTCGATAAGACTGAGTTCACCGATCACATCACTGCTGCCTCGCTCGGCAAGGGCAACCATGGCACCGTCCGCAGATACGCGAAATACCCGTAGGCGCCCGTCAGCGACGTACCAAGCAGACAGGCTATCGTCGCCTTCGTGCATCAGGATCTGGCCGCGTCGCACCAGCCGCCGGACCACGCCGTTTGACCCACCAGCAGCAGCATCGATGAGTAATTTAAGCGCTAGTTTTGCGGCCATGGGGGCATTGTCCACTAACTAATCCCCGTGACGCCAAGACTTTTGTCGCTTCAGCGACTGCGCAGTTGAATGCGTGAAACACTTCACAGCCGCCTTACCGTGAATAGGCCAGATCAGTGCTTCGTCAAACAGCATTGATCGGAGAGTTTCATGGAACGAAGTGATGGCCTGTCCAGCATTGACCGACGTCAATTCGGGATTGGTGCACTGAGCCTCATGCTGGCGGATCACGCGTGGGCTGAAACGCCTTTAGCCGCAGCATTGATGGCCGCAAGCCATGAAGCAACGCGCTTTGCGAGTGCGCGTTTTGCAGCAACACTCATTATTCAGTCGCGCGGTGGTGCAACCCAGAAACGCGAACTTGCGGGCATGACAAAGCTCGTCGACGGCGGCATCTCGTCCGCGCGCCTTCTCCGCTTTTCGAATCCAAGCGATATGCGCGGCGTCGCCACACTGACCGTCGAACGCCGGGAAAAGGGCGACGACTTATGGCTTTATCTTCCTGCCTTCCGGCGTGTGCGGCGGCTCGTTTCGGCCAATCGCGCCGACCCGTGGGTTGGCTCGGATTTCTCGTTGGGCGATGTAACGGGTCACAAGCCCGGTGATTGGCGGCATAGCTTGGCAGGTGCCGAAGTTCTGGGGACCGCGGATTGCTGGCGGATCGAAAGCCTGCCGGCAACGCGGGCAACGGCAACCGACACAGGCTATTCGCGCCGCCTATCGTGGATACGCAAGGCTGACACAGCGCTGGTTCGCTGCAACTTTTATGATCTGACGGGCACGTTGCTGAAATCCCACGGTGCGGACGATCTGCGCCTTCTCGATCCGGCCCGTCGGAAAGTCCAGCCAATGCGCGTGACCATGCGCAACATGCGATCCGGCAGTGTCACGACAATGGCGTTCAGCAGCTTTAAGGCGAACGCTGCGGTTGCCGATAAAGAGCTTGCGCCCGGCGCGCTTGCGGCATGAAACGGGTGGCCGCTTTGATTGCGCTCACCACAGCAAGTCCGGTTCACGCCAACGTCTCCGTTGAACCGTCGGTTCGTCTGTCGATGTGGAGCAGCGACAGACTCAACCAAGATGCAAGTGCTGTCCCCTCGCTCGATCTTTGGGTCCGTGCCAACGCTGAAATCTCCGAGACTGTGTCGTTGCGACTTGAGGGTTGGGCCGGCCTTAACCCATCGGGCACAGGCGACCCCGGCGGCGACATCCGGGAAGCTGTTATCGACGTAAAAGCCGGCGATGTTCGGCTTACTGCCGGACGGCAGATATTCGCATGGGGACGCGCCGACCGGATCAATCCAACCGACGTGATCAGTTCACGGGACCAGCGGCGGCTGGTCGATGAAGACGAGGACAACAGGCGCGGTCTTGCGAGTGTTAGCCTCAGCCTGCCCGTCGCGGGCGGCACATTCGGGTTACACTGGCTCCCCGAATTTCGTCCCACCACCCTGCCACAGACGCTGTCGCCGCCGGGTTTGGCCATTTCCGAAGTTCGTCCGCAGCATAGTGAACGCAGCTTTGCAGCGCGCTACGAACGCTTTGGTCAGAAAGTCGATTGGTCGGTCACATATTCGTCGGCCCCCGGCAGGCTGCCTATTTTCAATTTAAGCCGAGCAGCATCCGGCCCTGTCCTCGAGCTGCGCTACCCGTGGCTGAAAATGCTTGGCGGTGATCTCGCGACAACAATCGGCAGCTATGGCTTGCGATTTGAAGCTGCCGGTTATGATTATGATCGCACAGGATTGGCCACCGCCATAACGCGCGTGCCGCGTTTCGCCGCCACGCTGGGCGTGGATCGCAGCTTTCCGGGGCAATGGTCTGTCATCGTTCAAGCTGCACTCCGTCTGAGCAGGCGCACCGGGGAAACGGGTGCGTTCGCAGCACGGAATGTGACGATTCACGGTGCGTGGAATGATGTGATCTTCGGCAGTTTTGCGCGCGTGCGCAAAGGGTTTTCAGGCGACCGGGGAAGCGTCGAAGTTGTTGGTGCGAGTTTCACCGGCGGGGGTGCCCTTGGCCAGATCAAAGGTAGTTACGCGCTCCGCGACGGCATCCGGATCACGGCGCTGGTGGAACGCTATGCCGGACCATCAGAAAGCTATCTCGGCCGTTTGCGTGGCAACAATCTTGTCATGATCGGCCTTCGCGCCGGGTTTTAAGGAAACAGATAATGTACGCTCGATTGGGAAAATGGATCATCGTCTATCCACGGCGGACGATCATGATTGTCGTCGCGCTTTCGATGCTTCTCCTTGGCGGTCTGTATAACATCCGGTTCGTCAGCGACTTTGATTCGACACTGCCCAATCGCAGTCCGCTGACCAAACAGATTCTCGAAAATCAGAAGCGTTTCGGGGGGAAAAACAGCATTGCGTTTCTGGTGGCGAATGGCTCGGCGGCGGCAAAGCTGAAAAGCGCGTGCACGCTGTCGCTCGGCTTGCAGTCGATGCCAGGGATTGTGCCGGATCGTGTATACGGCGTGGGTGCCAACACGTTGAAATATGTCGAAAGCAGCGGCGACGACCTTGCCGTAACCGGGCTGTCGCAAGTGTGTGACAGTCCCCAAGGACTGACACCGGAGATTCTTGACGGCCTCGGACCGCAAAAGGCGCTCATGATTGCGCCTAATGGCGATCTCATTATCACAGCCGATCTTTCGGGGAGCAGTGGCAATTTCGAAAAACTGTTGGGCCAAGTCGATGCTCTGGTTGTCAAATCAACGATTTCCGGAGTCCGCATAGACTATTCGGGGCAGCCTGCATTTTTGGCCCAGAATGACAAGTTCTCGAAACGCATCGCACTTTTTTTTCCGCTCATCATGGCTTTGGTGCTGCTACTCCACTGGGAAGCATTGCGTTCGGTCCAAGCCGTTGTTGTCCCCATTTTTACAGGGCTCTACGCAACGCTTCTTGGTTTGGGCGTCTACAGTTGGTTGGGGGAGCCGCTGGACACCTACACAGTGTTGGCCCCTGTCTTGATCCTTGCCGTCGGTGCGGGACATTCAGTCCAATTGCTCA
>JAYUQI010000002.1:0-6239 GCA_043756805.1 Sphingomonas sp. | reverse complement strand
TTGTGGATGTGCGGCCCGGCGATTGCTTGCGGAAATGCCTTCATTATCAAGCCGAGCGAGCGCGATCCGTCGCTGCCGGTGCGGCTGGCCGAACTATTCATCGAAGCGGGTCTGCCCGAGGGCATCTGTCAGGTCGTCCACGGCGACAAGGAAATGGTCGATGCGATTCTCGACCATCCGGCGATCGGCGCGATCAGCTTTGTCGGCTCATCGGACATCGCCCATTATGTCTATCAGCGCGGCGTCGCGGCGGGCAAGCGCGTGCAGGCGATGGGGGGCGCAAAGAACCACGGGATCGTGATGCCTGATGCCGATCTCGATCAAGTGGTGAATGACCTTGCGGGGGCGGCATTCGGCTCCGCGGGCGAGCGCTGCATGGCCCTTCCCGTCGTGGTGCCGGTCGGCGAGAAGACCGCGATTGCCCTGCGCGAAAAACTCATCCCCGCGATTGCGGCGCTCCGGGTTGGCGTCTCCACCGATGCCGATGCACATTACGGCCCCGTGGTCACAGCAGCGCACAAGGCGAAGATCGAAGGCTGGATCCAGAAAGGCGTCGATGAAGGCGCCGAGCTTGTCGTCGACGGGCGCGGGTTCAAGCTGCAGGGGCATGAGGAGGGGTTCTTCATCGGCCCGACGCTGTTCGACCATGTCACGACCGATATGGAAGCCTATAAAGAAGAAATCTTCGGCCCCGTTTTGCAAATGGTCCGTGCGCCCGATTTCGAAACGGCGCTGCGTCTGCCCAGCGAGCATCAATATGGCAATGGCGTGGCGATCTTCACGCGCAACGGTCATGCCGCGCGCGAGTTTGCCGCAAGGGTCAACGTCGGCATGGTCGGCATCAACGTGCCGATTCCCGTCCCTGTCGCTTATCACAGCTTCGGTGGGTGGAAGCGCAGTGCGTTCGGCGACACCAACCAGCACGGCATGGAAGGCGTGAAGTTCTGGACCAAGGTCAAGACGATCACGCAGCGCTGGCCTGATGGCGGGGCCAAAGACTTTGGGGCTGACGGCGCCAATGCGTTCGTTATTCCGACAATGGGGTGAGATGTGAAGCTCGCTTCTGTCGCCCTTGTTGTTCGCGAATATGACGAAGCGATCACTTGGTTCGTTGACAAGCTCGGGTTCTCGCTGGCCGAAGACACTGATTTGGGCGGCGGCAAACGGTGGGTTCGCATCTCGTCGCCAGGCGGTGGTTCCGATCTATTGCTGGCCCGAGCCATCAACGCAGTTCAATCGGCTGCAATCGGTAACGCGGGGGGTGGTCGGGTTAGCTTCTTTTTGCATACCGACAATTTCTGGCGTGACTATGATCTGATCAAGTTGAAGGCGGTCGCTTTCGCCGAGGAACCCCGTGACGAGCCTTATGGTTGGGTCGTGGTTTTTACCGACCTTTACGGCAACAAATGGGACCTGGTGGGACTCAATGAGGATGCAGTCGCATGACAAAAATCGCATTTATCGGTCTGGGCAATATGGGCGGCGGGATGGCCGCGAATCTCGTGAAGGCCGGGCATCATGTGCAGGCATATGATCTGTCGGAGGTCGCGCTGACAGCGGCGAAGGCGAATGGTTGTCTGACGTTTGGCACTGTTCGTGATGCCGTTGCGGGGGTCGATGCCGTCGTGTCGATGCTGCCCAATGGGGTGATTGTCGATAGTGTCTATGGCGCGGATGTCATTGGTCAAGCACCCACGTCTGCACTGCTTCTCGATTGTTCGACGATCGATGTTGCGACTGCGCGCAAGGTCGCGGGCGATGCGGCGGCGGCCGGTTATGGTATGGTCGATGCGCCGGTTTCGGGGGGCATTGCGGCGGCGAATGCGGGGACGCTGACGTTCATGGTCGGGGGCAGCGACACGGCTTTTGCGCGGGCTGAGCCGATCCTGTCGGCGATGGGCAAGGCGGTCATCCGTGCCGGTGACAGCGGCGCCGGGCAAGCAGCAAAGATCTGCAACAACATGCTGCTCGGCGCGTCGATGATCGCGACGTGCGAGACGTTTGCGATGGCCGAAAAGCTCGGGCTCGATCTCCAGACATTCTATGACATCTCGTCGAAAGCATCGGGGCAGAACTGGTCGATGACAAGCTATTGCCCCGTCCCCGGTGTCGGACCGCAAAGCCCGTCCGACAACGACTACGCCGGTGGCTTTGCAACCGCGCTGATGCTCAAGGACTTGCGGCTGGCGATGGCGGCGGCAGATGATGTCGATGCCGATGTGCCAATGGGGACGCGGGCAGCGGCATTATACGAGGAATTTGCCGCAGCAGGGGCGGGTGGTCTTGATTTCTCCGCGATCATCAAGGGATTTCGCGACATCGCATAAGACGCAGCACGTAAAAGGATCAAATGATGCAGGATGTTTTCATCGTCGGTGCCGTGCGGCATGTCGCCATGGCCAAGTGATCCGGAGCGAGCCCAAGGACGCCTGTATGGCGCGGGTTGAATTGCTTGCCGCAAACCGGCGCGCCGTTTTTTACCTTTCCAGACATAACTGCAAATCGCTTTGCGCGATTCAGTGCCCATCTGTCGGTTGCCGCTGGCGAGACGGGACGGATCGGATCGGAGCGAGCTTTTATGGCCAGCATCTTGCCCATGTTGACCAAGCCGGTGAAGCCAGCTGAACTCCGTGCATTCCTGTCCAGCGTCAGGCTTTAGCGCGACGGCATCAGGTTGCGCGCGGCGATGCGGCCTCATCGATCCGAAAAAGCCCTGTCCTACACAAAATGTTCTTGATACGCTCCGTTCCGGCTCTTTCTATCCGTCGATCCCAACCCCCCGTTTGCGCGGTTTGCGCGTGGCTGCCATAGGTCACCTTTGTCATCTTCGTAAAGAAATCCGACACCCTGTCGCCAGCCGCATCCCGATGTCGTCACGGTCTAATGCGCGGGCGTCGCGATGACTGTCGGCCCGTTGATGTCGCGCCTTCGTCACGGGCAACACCGCGCGCGAACCAGATCCCGAAGCCGGGCGCGAGGACGCCGCGCCTGGCTTCGGGACACCAGCAGTCGTTTCCTGTTTCTATCGATGCGCGCGGCCAATGCTGGCATGGCAAAAGTGATCAGAAACGCGACGGCGACAAGGCGCATGTAAGCTCTCACTGTCGTGGTTTATGCTGCCCGTCTGCACGGCGCGTTTTTGTTTTGCGATGTGACCTTGGTCGGATTACCCCGCCAAAACGCGGTTCGCGATGAGGTCATCGACCACCGAGGGATCGGCGAGTGTTGATGTATCGCCAAGTGTCGAGATATCGCCTTCGGCAATCTTTCGCAGAATGCGGCGCATGATTTTCCCTGACCGGGTTTTGGGCAGCGACGGCGCGAACTGGATGGCGTCGGGCGCGGCAATCGGCCCGATTTCGGTGCGAACCCAGGCCACGAGTTCCTTGGCCAGCACCGCGTCGCCGGTTTCGCCGACGTTCAATGTGACATAGGCATAAATGCCCTGTCCCTTGATCTCGTGCGGCATGCCGACGACGGCGGCTTCGGCAACTTTGGCATGGAGAACGAGCGCGCTTTCGACTTCGGCGGTGCCCATACGATGTCCCGAGACGTTGATGACATCGTCGACGCGGCCGGTGATCCAGTAATAGCCGTCAGCGTCGCGTCGCGCGCCGTCGCCCGTGAAATATTTGCCCGGAAAGGTCTGGAAATAGGTTTCGAAAAAGCGCCGGTGGTCACCCCAGACGGTGCGCATCTGCCCCGGCCAGCTTCGCGCGATGACGAGGCAGCCTTCGGCAGCCCCCGCAATCACGCCACCGTCATTGTCGACAATCTGCGGTTCGACACCGGGCAGCGGGAAGGTCGCCGATCCGGGTTTGAGTGGCGTGAAGGCAGGCAGCGGCGCGATCATCCCTGCGCCCGTCTCGGTCTGCCACCACATGTCGATGATCGGGCAGCGCCCGCCGCCGACCACGTCGTGATACCAGCGCCATGCTTCGGGATTGATCGGTTCGCCGACCGATCCGAGCAAGCGGAGCGAGGTCCGGCTCGTCGCGGTCACGAAGCTGTCGCCTTCACGCATCAAGGCGCGTAGCGCGGTGGGGGCGGTGAACAAGGTCTGGACCTGATGCCGGTCGACCACTTCCCAGATGCGCGATGCGGTGGGCCAGTTGGGCACCCCTTCGAACATGAGCGTCGTGCCGCCATTGGCCAGCGGCGCGTAGACGACATAGCTGTGCCCCGTGACCCAGCCGACATCGGCGGCGCACCAGAAAATTTCGCCAGGCTTGTAGTCGAAGCAGGTTTCGTGGGTCATGGCCGCCCAGAGCAGATAACCGCCCGAGGTGTGGACCACGCCTTTGGGCTTGCCGGTCGAGCCCGACGTGTAAAGGATGAACAGCGGGTCTTCGGCGCCCATGGGTTCGGGCGGGCAGTCGGTGCTCACGTCCGCTTCGTGCAGCCAGAGATCGCGGTTCGGCTCCATTGCGACATCGCCGCCAGTCGCTTTGACGACAATGACACTCTTAATGCAGCCGGCAATCTCGGCGGCCTTGTCGACATTGGCTTTGAGCGGCACGCGCTTGCCGCCACGACGCCCTTCATCGGCAGTCACGACGATGCTCGAATCGCAGTCGGTGATGCGACCCGCGAGGGCGTCAGGTGAAAAGCCACCGAAGACGACCGAATGGATCGCGCCGATGCGGGCACAGGCAAGTTTGGCAAACGCCGCTTCGGGAATCATCGGCAGGTAGAGTGTGATCCGGTCGCCCTTTTTCGCGCCCGCCGATTTGAGCACATTGGCAAAGCGGCAGACTTCGGCGTGGAGTTGGCGGTAGGTAAAACGGCGCGGCTCCTCCGACGGTTCATCGGGTTCCCAGATGATCGCGGTCGCGTCACCGCGCGTCGCCAGATGGCGGTCGATGCAGTTGGCCGAGACGTTCAGCACCCCGTCGGCAAACCAGCGGACGCCGAACGTCGCTTCGTCAAAGCTCGATTCGTCCATTTTGGCCGGTGTTGTCACCCAGTCGAGACGCTGGACCGCATCGCGCCAATACCTATCGGGATCGCTCAGCGACTGCGCATAGTCCGCTGCCGGATCGCCCGTGGCGCGCGCCGCCCAATTGTCCGGCACGGGAACGATCATGTCAGCCATATTTGCATCCTCGTTATCGACCGAAACTCAGCCCCAGCCAGAATGTCTGTGGCGTGCCGAGGTCTTCTATACCGCTTGCCGATATGCCTGAAACAACCTTTTCATCGAACAGGTTTTCGGCGCGAGCAACAAGGCGGACCCCCGCGAACAACGGCACGCTGATGACGCCGTCGACCGTGAACGCCTTGGGCAACTGTCGGGTTTGCAGATCATCTTCATATTGCGCGCCCGCATAGCGCACGCTGACCGACGCTTGCGGACCCGAAGCGGGGGCGTAAGCGAACGTCGCACGCCCCTGATGCTCTGGCGTTTGTGCGGGGCGCTTGCCATTGAGCGGCAGGGCAGGACCGCTCGCGCGGACGCGGGCATCGGTGTAGGCATAGGATGCGATCAGCTTAAAGTCTCCGAGCGGGACGGCAGCGGTTGCCTCGATCCCTTTGACCTCGATGGCGTCCACGTTGAGCCGCTGGCGAAACACGCCACCTGCTGCGACGAAACCGACTTGCGGAAAAACGGCGGGACCAGCGCCCAGCGTGACGTTGGCAATGGCGCCGTCAAGCTGGTTCCAGAAAGCAGTGAGGCCGAGCGTCGCCTTGCCAGCATGGAAGCCGAGGCCACCTTCGAAGCCCTTCAGCCTTTCGAGACCGAGCGCGCCATTGGCGGCCGTTGCATCGGCGCCAACGCGGAACGGTCGATAGAGTTCGTTGAGCGTCGGCACCCGAAAGCCGGTATAGCCCGCTGCGCGCAGGTCGATGGTGTCGGCGAGTTTGAGCAGAGCGCCCGCGCGAAAGGTCGGGCGGGTGCCCGACCGGTCGGCAAATCGAAGGTCGAGCGTGTTGAGACCCGTGCCGATCACGCTTTCGGTCAGCAACCCGCTCTTGATCGACCAGCGATCGAGCCGCGCACCGCCGGTTAGCGTGAGCGGCCCAAAAATGGTGCTGCCCTCGATGAACCCACCGAACGTCGTGTTGACCCCGCCTGCACGGCGAATGCGCGTCGGTGCGCCAGTGATATAGCGGAAAAATTCGTTGGTTCGTCCCGATGCCTCACGAATGTCAGCGCCGATGCGCAGGCTGCTGGTATCACCGACCGGCGGACGGACTTCGATTTTAGCGCCCAGGCCAAGCGAGGGCGTGTTGAACTG
>JAYUQI010000001.1:0-18184 GCA_043756805.1 Sphingomonas sp. | reverse complement strand
CTGTCCTACGGCGCTGATTATGAGCGTTATGCAAATTGTCTCTTGATCGCTGGTGTATTGCCGACGGCGTTGGCGCCGTCGCCCACCGGCTGCATCAGCGTGCCCGTCGTTTCGGCAACGATTGCCGGTCTGAACCAGCTGCCGATTGGCGATCCGCGCCGCGCAAACATTCCGGTTCTTGGTGCGCTCATCGCAAATCCGGCGCGTCCCGGCTTCGGCTCGATTGCTGCGGCCATCGGCCAGCCAGCACTTACGTTGAACGGCATTGCCGTTGATGACAATTATGAACAAACAAGCCGCAATTTCGCGCTGTTCACACATAATGTCATTCGGTTCACCGACGCGATCAGCCTCACCTTGGGCGCACGCTACACCAATGAACGCAAGACGCTGAACGCATCGTTCCGCGATAACAACACGTTCTGCGCTGCGGTTCGCGCGTCGCCACTGGCAGGGTTTGCAGCACTCCCCTGCGTGATTCCCAACGTGCCGGGCGGCAGCTACACGCAGAACGGCGCGCGCAAGAGCGAAGACAAGATTACGGGAACAGCCGTGCTCAGCATCAAGCCGGTTGACGACCTGCTGGTTTATGCAAGTTTTTCGCGCGGCTACAAAGCGGGCGGGTTCAACCTCGACCGGTCGGGCCTGACCTATGGCGCACCGAACCTCAACCAGCTGACGTTCGAACCCGAAATCGTCAACTCGTTCGAATTTGGCTACAAGCTCAACAAGCCCGGCTTCGATCTGAACATCGCGGCATTCTATCAGCGGTTTGGCGGTTTCCAGTTGAACACCTTCAACGGCGTCAACTTCATTGTCGTCAACGTCGATCAGTGCAAGACATCGCTGAATGGCCTCGATCGCGATTTGAGCAACGCCACCGGCGCTTGCACGACTGGCACTAAATCGGGCGTCACGTCAAAGGGCCTTGAAATCGAAGCGTTCCTGCGACCGGTGCGGCATGTAGCGGTCAATCTCGGCCTGACCTATACCAACACCAGCTATGCCAATAATCTGGTTGGCGTGAACGGCACGGCATTCCCCGGCGCACTGTTCCAGCTGCCCGGACGTCGTTTGTCGAACAGCTCTGAATATGTTGCGACCGGATCATTCAGCTGGACGCCGCCAATCGGTGACAGTGGGCTTTCGGGTCTCGTTTATGTCGATACCCGCCTGCAGAGCGATACCAACACGGGGTCGGATCTCGACATCGAGAAGATTCAAGATGCGTTTGCCGTGACCAATGCGCGTATCGGCCTTCGCGGTGCCGAGCAGAAATGGGCGCTGGAATTGTGGGCCCAGAACATCTTCAATGTGAATTATCAGCAGGTCACGTTCGACGCACCGCTTCAGGGCGGTGGCTCGACGCGCCAGACGCGCTTGGCGGGGACGACGGCCAACCAGCTGTTCGGTGCTTTCCTTGCCGAGCCGCGCACTTATGGCGTGACGGCGCGGTTCAAGTTCTGATGCTGCCGCCGCAGTGCTGAGCTTGTCGAAGCACGGTTCGCGTTAACCGTCCTTCGACAGGCTCAGGACTGCGGTCGCTAAGCCGCCGCTTTTTCGCTGACCGTCGCCACGCCGGTCGCGGCCTCAAGCAAGCGCTTTTCGAGCGCCTTGAGCCGGGTTGTCCCGTCGACTTTCCCGCCGATCAGGTCGGTTACGTAAAAAACGTCGACGGCGCGTTCGCCATAGGTTGCGATATGCGCGCTGTGGATCGTCGCTTTTGACTGGAACAGCGCATAGGCCAGCGCGGCAAGCAGCGCGGGCCGGTCGCGCGCATTGACTTCGATCACCGTGTAACGATTCGACGCCTTGTTATCGATCAGGACATTGGGCTGGATCGCAAACGCATCGGCCCGCGTTCGTGCCAGGGGCCTTGCGATCAGGCGCTCGTCGAGATGTGCGCGGTTTGCAAGGCCGTCTTCGATCCCCTGCGCCAGCCGTTTGAGCCGCGCGGGTTCATCGAAGGGCCGTCCGAAAGGATCCTGCACCAGGAAATTGTCGAGCGCCATGCCGTCGCGCGTCGTGTGGATACGGGCGTCAATGATGCTCGCGCCCGCCAGATGGATCGCGCCAGCAAGGCGATAGAATAGCCCGGCATGGTCGGCGGTGTGCACCGTCACCAGCGTTGCACCACGTGCGGGATAGACTTCGGCGCTGACGGCCAGCGGCTTGTTACCGGCCTCCGATATGTGGTGGGCATTGCGAATGAGAATGTCGTCGGGCTCGGCGATCCAGTAGCTTTCGGGAAAACGCTTGAGATAGGCGTTGAACCGGGCGGCATCCCAATCGAGCGCCGTCGCCAGCGCTTCATGCTTGGCATCGATCTTTTCGCGGCGGCCCGATTGCTTATGGCCGAGACGCAGAACTTCTTCGGCCGATTCATAAAGGTCGCCGAGCAGCTGGCGCTTCCAGCCATTCCAGACGCCGGGGCCGACGGCGCGGATATCGACGACGGTCAGCGCGAGGAGCAAGCGCAGGCGTTCGGGCGATTGCACGGCTTCGACGAAATCCATGATTGTCTTATAGTCGGACAAGTCGCGCTTGAACGCCGTGGCGGACATGAGAAGATGCCAGCGCACCAGCCACGCGACAGTCTCGGTCTCGGCAGGCGAGAAGCCGAAGCGCGGGCACAGCTTCATCGCAACATCTGCGCCGAGCACCGAATGGTCGCCGCCGCGTCCCTTGGCAATGTCGTGCAGCAGCACCGACATGTAGAGCACGCGGCGCGAGACGAGCTGATTGACGATCGCTGTGGCCAGCGGATGGTCGGCTTTCAGATCGCCCTTTTCGATGCGTGCGAGCAGGCCGATCGCGCGGATGCTGTGTTCATCGACCGTATAATGATGATACATATCGAACTGCATTTGCGCGACGACGCGACCGAAATCAGGCACGAAACGGCCAAATACCGTGGCTTCGTTCATCCAGCGCAGCACGGTTTCCGGGTCACGCGGCGACGTCAGCACTTGCATGAACAGCGCATTGGCGCGGGCGTCGCTGCGGATACGCGTATCGATCAGTCTGGCATCGCGGCTGGCGGCGCGCATCGCTTGCGGATGGATTTCAAGGCCATGTTCATCGGCGAGCGCAAAGATTTCGACGAGCCGGACGGGATCAGCCTGAAACCAGTCGTCCGACGGCAGCGCGAGCCGCCCGCGATCGAGCACAAACCCCGATAGCTTGCGCGGGGTTCGCATGAAGCCAGCAAGCGCAAAGCGCCGACCTTTGGCGGCCATGCTGTCGTCAAGATGCGCGAGGAACACGCCGGTCAAATCACCGACATGCTTCGCCATCAAAAAATAATGCTGCATGAACCGCTCGACTGCCGAACGTCCGGGACGGTCGGCATAACGCATCCGCCGGGCAATTTCGGGCTGGACATCGAAGGTCAGGCGATCTTCGGGGCGGTTCGTCACATTGTGCAAATGGCAACGCACGGCCCACAGGAAATTCTCGGCCTTCTGAAACTGGCTCAGCTCGGGCTCTGTCAGAAGCCCCTTGTCGACCAGCTCGGCCACTGTCTGCACGCGGTGGACATATTTGCCGATCCAGAACAGCGTATGCAGATCGCGCAGGCCGCCCTTGCCTTCTTTCAGATTGGGTTCGACGACATAGCGGCTGTCCCCCATCCGCTTGTGCCGCGCGTCGCGCTCAGCGAGTTTTTCGGTGACGAAAACCCTTGCTGTGTTGGCAACGACTTCCGCCTGAAAGCGAGCGGCAGCTTCATCATAAAGCGGCTGGTCGCCCCAGACATAACGCGACTCGAGGAGCGCAGTGCGGATCGTCAAGTCGCTCTTGGCCATGCGGATCATTTCATCGAGCGAGCGCGAAGAATGCCCGACCTTCAGGCCCAGATCCCACAGTGTATAGAGCATCGATTCAATGACTTGCTCGGACCATGCCGTCTGTTTCCACGGCGTCAGAAACGCGATGTCGACGTCCGAAAACGGCGCCATTTCGCCGCGCCCATAACCACCAACGGCGAGCAACGCCAACCGTTCGGATGCGGTCGGATTGCCGAGCCGGTGCAACCTTTGAGTCGTGAAATCATAGGCAAGGCGCAAGATCTGGTCGGTCAGAAACGCCTGAGATGCCGCTGCGTCATTGCCACGCTGCGGATGTTCGATCAGGCGGCGCGCAATCTCCGCGCGGCCTGCTTCCATTGCCGGTTTCAGGATCGCAACGGACTCTCTGCGTAAATCTGCACTCTCTAGCGCTGCCAGCGCATCACCGAGTGCACGCCGGTCGATAATGGCACGGCGGTTGACGATGGTTTCGAAACGCGACGACATGACAGCTACTTAGGGGCTCGCTTCAGCCGCCGCCACGTTTTTCAACCGATAGAGCGCCTCTAGCGCTTCACGCGGGCTGAGGGCATCGGGGTGGATCGCGTCGAGCGCGGCACGCAGCGGGTCGGGGGCCGCAGTTTCAACCAGCGCGGCGAACCGCGGCAGATCGTCGAGACCCGCCGCCAGCCCGCCCGTGGCCGCGCGGCCCGCTTCGAGTTTTGACAGCACGGCCTTGGCCCGCGCCAGCACTGTCGGCGTCATCCCTGCCAAGCGCGCGACCGCAATGCCGTAACTTCGGTCTGCCGGTCCCTCGGCCAGTTCGTGGAGCAGCACGAGGTCGCCCTTATATTCGCGCGCGCGGACATGATGGAGCGAGAGCGCGTCGAGCTTCTCCGCCAGCCGCGTGAGCTCGTGGTAATGCGTGGCGAACAGGCAGCGGCATTTGTTGACCTCGTGCACGGCCTCGACAACGGCCCATGCAATCGCAAGGCCGTCATAAGTCGATGTGCCGCGCCCGACTTCGTCGAGGATGACGAAGCTATGTTCGGTGGCTTGGGCGAGAATCGCAGCGGTTTCGACCATTTCGACCATGAACGTCGATCGTCCGCGCGCCAGATTATCCGATGCGCCGACGCGGCTGAACAAGCGGTCGACAAGGCCGAGGGTTGCGCGGGAGGCCGGCACAAAGCATCCCGCCTGCGCCATCACCGCGATCAGCGCATTCTGGCGCAGGAACGTCGATTTGCCACCCATGTTGGGACCGGTAACGAGCCACAGGCGGTCGGTTTCGGATAGCGCGCAGTCATTGGAAACGAACCGCGCGCCCGATTTGGCCAGTGCCGCTTCGACCACCGGATGCCGACCGCCTTCGATCTCGAGACAGGGGTGATCGACCAGCGCGGGGCGGCACCATCCGCTTTCGACCGCGCGTTCGGCATTGGCGCTCGCGACATCAAGCCGCGCGAGCGCGTCTGCGGTTGTCGCGATGGCCGCGGCAGAGACCAAGGTCTGCGCCGTCAGATCCTCGAAATGCGCAGCTTCGGCCGCTAGCGCATGGGCCCCTGATTGCGTCACTTTCAAGGCGACTTCGTGGAGTTCGGGCGCGTTGAACCGCACCACACCCGCCAGTGTCTGGCGGTGCGTGAAGCCCGACTCTGCCGCCATCAACGGATCGGCAGCGCGCGCAGGGACTTCGATATGATAGCCGAGCACGCCATTGTGCTTGACCTTGAGCGTCGCAATGCCAGTGCGCGTGCGGAACTGGGCTTCAAGCGCTGCAATCTCGCGCCGCCCGTGCCCGCCGGTGTCGCGCAGATCGTCGAGCGCCGCGTCATAGCCGGGGGCGATGTAGCCACCTGTGCTGGCGTCAATCGGCGGGCTGTCGACAAGCGCGCCTTTGAGCAAGTCGATCAACGCGCCGTGGCCGCCGAGGTTGGGGAGAAGGTCGGTGAGGAGGACGGGCAAACCGCTCTCGTTTTCTCCGTAGTCCTGAGCCTGTCGAAGGACGGTTCGCGTTAACCGTCCTTCGACAGGCTCAGGACTGCGGTTCAGTGCAAGACGCTCGCGCAAATCCCATGCCGTCGCCAAACCATCACGCAAATTGCCGAGGTCACGCGGGGAACCTCGCCCCGCCGAGAGCCGCGCCAAAGCTCGGGAAATGTCGGGAATGCGCTTGAGTGTCTCGCGGAGGCCGCCCCGTGCGCCGCTGTCCCCCGCCCAATGGCCAACCAGCGCCAGACGCGCGTCGATCTGTGCCCGATCCATGAGCGGCGCCGATAAGTCGGCCGCAAGCATCCGTGCGCCTGCGCCTGTCACCGTGCGGTCGATGCAATCGAGCAGACTTCCGGCGCGCGTGCCCCCCGATGAGACGGTCAGTTCAAGGCTCTCACGCGTTGCGGCATCGATGGCCATATGCGCGCTGCGCGTGCGGCGGACGGGTGGTGAGAGAAAGGGGACCATCCCTTTGCCTGCATGGTCGAGATAGGCGAGCAGCCCGCCCGCCGCCGCCAGTTCGGCGCGCGAGAAAGCGCCAAAACCGTCGAGAGTCGCAACATTGTGGAGCGTTTTTAGACGGGCTTCGCCCTTGGCCGAGTCGAAGTCGGTCGCAGGCCGCTCCGCAGTCCTGAGCCTGTCGAAGGACGGTTCGCGTTGACCGTCCTTCGACAGGCTCAGGACTGCGGTAGCCGCGCAGATGACCTCGGACGGATTCAGCCGCGCCAACTCGGCATCCAGCCCGCCTTCACCGACTTCGCACAATTCAAACCGTCCGGTCGAGACATCCGCCGCCGCAATCCCGTACGCGCCACCACCCTGCGCCACTGCGACCAGCCAGTTCGCCGCTTTGCCATCGAGCAGCACATCTTCGGTCAGCGTCCCCGCCGTGACGACGCGGACGATGGCGCGCGCGACGATGGACTTGCCACCTCTTGCCTTGGCCACAGCAGGGCTTTCAATCTGCTCGGCAATCGCCACGCGGTGTCCGCCCTTGATCAGCCGCGCGAGATAGGCATCGGCGGCATGGACCGGAACGCCGCACATCGGCACCTTTTCGCCCTCATGTTCGCCGCGCGCGGTCAGCGCGATGTCGAGGCAGGCCGCCGCCGCGCGGGCATCGTCGAAGAACAGTTCGAAAAAATCGCCCATCCGGTAGAACAGCAGGCAATCGGGCGCTTCGGCCTTCAGCGCATGATATTGCGCCATCATCGGTGTTGCTGTGCTGGCCATTCTTCCCCTTAATCCGTTCTGGCTGAGCTTGTCGAAGCCTTGTCCTTCTCTTCGGCAATGTTGCAAAGAAGGACAACCCTTCGACAAGCTCAGGGCGAACGGATAGGGGGAAGATGGAGGTGCCAATGAGCGACGAATCGAATATCCAGTTTTCGGACCGCGAGGCGCTGCTGTTCCATTCGGAAGGGCGCCCGGGGAAGCTGGAGATCGTCGCGACCAAGCCGATGGCGACTCAAAGAGATTTGTCGCTGGCCTACTCGCCCGGTGTTGCGGTGCCCGTCCTTGCCATCGCCGCCGATCCCGCCACGGCTTATGACTATACGACCAAGGGCAATCTCGTCGCGGTGATCTCGAACGGGACGGCGATTCTCGGCCTTGGCAATCTCGGCGCGCTTGCCTCGAAGCCCGTGATGGAAGGCAAGGCCGTCCTGTTCAAACGCTTCGCTGATGTCGATTCAATCGACCTCGAAGTCGCCACCGAAGACACCGACAAGTTCATCGAAGCGGTGGCCCTCCTCGAGCCCAGCTTCGGCGGCATCAATCTCGAAGACACCAAAGCGCCCGAATGTTTCATCATCGAACAAGCATTGAAAGAGCGGATGAAAATCCCGGTGATGCACGATGACCAGCACGGGACGGCGATCATCACCGCGGCCGGTCTCATCAACGCGATGCACCTGACCGGGCGCGAAATGAAGGACGTCAAGATTGTCGTGAATGGCGCGGGTGCCGCAGCCATCGCCTGCACCGCGCTGATCAAAGCCATGGGCGTTCGCCACGACAATGTCATCATGTGCGACCGGTCGGGCGTGATCTATCAAGGTCGCGAGACGGGCATGGACCAATGGAAATCAGCACATGCCGCCAAAACCGAGCGGCGCACGCTTGAGGAAGCGCTTGATGGCGCGGACGTTTTCCTTGGCCTCTCCGCCAAGGATGCGCTGACCCCGGCGTTCCTCAAGAAAATGGCGAAGGAACCGATCATCTTTGCGATGGCCAATCCCGATCCTGAAATAACACCACCTGCGGCCAAGGCCGTGCGCCCCGATTGCATCGTCGCAACCGGCCGGTCGGATTATCCGAATCAGGTCAACAATGTGCTTGGCTTCCCCTTCATTTTTCGCGGCGCGCTTGATGTCCGCGCAACTGCCATCAACGAGGAAATGAAGATCGCGGCGGCGCATGCCATTGCGGGGTTGGCGCGCGAACAAGTCGCCGAGGAAGTGGCGGCGGCTTACGGTGGCCGCGTGCATAATTTCGGGCGCGATTATATCATCCCCGCGCCGTTCGATCCGCGTCTGATGGAAGTCGTCTCGTCGGCAGTCGCGCAAGCCGCGATGGATTCAGGCGTGGCGACGCGCCCCATTCTCGACATGGATGCGTATCGCCAGACGCTGCGCAGCCGCCTCAACCCGACCAATTCCGTCTTGAGTCTGGCGTATGAAGGCGCGCGCGCACAGCCCCGTCGCGTCGTGTTTGCCGAGGGTGAAGAGGAAGTCGTCCTGCGCGCCGCCATCGCGTTCAAGGATGGCGGCTATGGCATCCCGATCCTCGTCGGTCGCGATGACGTGCATGAGCGGCTGCGCGCGCTTGGCGTCGACAAGCCCGAGACTTTCGAAGTCCACAACAGCCGCAATTCGCCGCTCGTGCCTGCCATGATCGACAAGCTCTACGAGCGGCTGCAACGGCGCGGCTACCTCCGCCGCGAATGCGAACGCATGGTCAATCAGGACCGCAACATCTTTGCCGCGCTGATGCTCAAGCTGGGCGAAGCCGATGCGATGATTACGGGCACGACGCGGACCTATGCGCAATCAATGCGCGACATCCGCCGTGTGCTCGATCCGGCGGAAGGGCAAACCCCGTTCGGCATCCATGTCCTCGTCGGGCAGACGCATACCGTTTTCATGGCCGACACGACCGTCAACGAGCGACCGACGGCGACCGAACTGGCTGACATCGCCATCGGCACGGCAGCCGTTGCGCGGCGCATGGGCCACGAACCGCGCGTGGCTTTCTTAAGCTACTCGACCTTCGGCAATCCATCGGGCAATTGGCTCGCACCATTGCGTGAAGCCGTCGCGATCCTTGAGGCGCGCGGCGTCGGCTTCGAATTCGAAGGCGAAATGGCCCCCGACGTTGCCCTGAACCCTGCGGTTATGGCGAATTACCCGTTCAGCCGCCTCTCCGGCCCCGCCAACGTCCTCATCATGCCTGGGCTCCAGTCGGCGAACCTCAGCGCAAAGCTGCTCCGTGAATTGGGCGGCGATGCCGTGATCGGCCCCATGCTGATCGGCATGGAAAAGCCGGTTCAGGTCGCGACCATGGGGTCAACGGCAAGCGAACTCGTCACGCTGGCGGTGCTCGCGGCGGGTGGGGTGGCGCGCTAAGCTGCTTTTTTCAACTCGAGCGTCAGCCCGAGCGCCCCGAGTACTTTCATCACAGTGCCGATCGTCGGATTCCCTTTGGGGCCAAAGGCGGCATAAAGTGCTTGGCGGCTCAGGCCGGTTTCTTTGGCGACCTCGGCAATGCCACGTGCCCGCGCGACGATGCCGATGGCGTGGGTCAGCCATGCGGTATCACCGCTTTCAAGCGCTTCGGCGACAAGCCGCTTTTGCGACTCTTTGGTTTGGAAATAGCTTTCGGGTTCGAAAGGGAAAGTTTCCACAGCCATGATGCCTATATCTCCGTTGCCAATTTTCGCGCGCGGGCAATGTCCTTGTCCTGATTGCGCTTGGTGCCTCCGACCAGCATGAAAACAACGAGCCGCCCACGCACCGTGTAATAAGCTCTGTATCCGGGGCCGTAATGAATGCGCAGTGCGCTGATGCCATCGCCTTCGCTTTTATGATCGCCGAACCCACCGATTGCGACACGCGCAAGGCGGGCAGCGATTGCTTCCTGCGCAACCTTGTCTTTCAATTCGGTCAACCAGCGAGAAAACTCGGCAGTGACGCGAACTTCATATTCCATGGTATTACTTACCTTTGTGGCGGAAGTTTGTCAAATAAAATTGACAAGTTTATTATGCCACTTCCTCCGCATCGAGCCCATAAGCTGTGTGCAACACGCGGACGGCGAGTTCGGTATAATCCTCTTCGATCAGCACGCTGACTTTGATTTCGCTCGTGCTGATCGCCTGGATATTGATCCCGCGATCCGCCAGCGCCTTGAACATCGTCGATGCTACGCCCGCGTGGCTGCGCATGCCGACGCCGACGACCGATATTTTCGCGACCTTGGTATCATGCACGACTGACGCAAAGCCGATGCTGTCCTTTGCCTTGTCGAGCGCATCGAGCGCGCGCGCGAGTTCGGCTTGCGGCACGGTGAACGTCACGTCGGTCGATCCCGGACGCCCCGGTGACTGGTGCGCGATATTCTGGATAATCATGTCGACGTTGATGTTGATCTCGGCCAGTGGCGCGAAGATACGCGACACCGTCCCCGGTGTATCGGGCACAGCCGTCAACGTGATTTTGGCTTCGTTCTTGTCATGGGCAATGCCCGTGATCAGCTGGCTTTCCACATCATCTCCTAACGCCCAAAGGATATCATCTTCGCTGACGATCATTGTTCCGGGCAGGGTATCGGCCGTTGCCGAATTATTGGGGTCGTCAAAGCTCGAAAGCACCTGAATGCGCACCCCGGCTTTCATCGCGAGGCCAACCGAACGCGTCTGGAGCACTTTCGCGCCAACGCTCGCCAGCTCGAGCATTTCTTCATACGTCACGCGCTTCAGCTTGCGCGCGCGCGGCACGATACGCGGGTCGGTGGTGTAGACGCCGTCGACATCGGTGTAGATGTCGCAGCGGTCGGCCTTGATCGCCGCCGCCACCGCTACCGCCGATGTATCAGAGCCACCCCGGCCCAGCGTCGAGACGCGATCATCCGGTCCCATGCCCTGAAAGCCGGGGATCACGGCGACTTCGCCCGATACCATCGCGGCGACCAGAATCGCGCTGTCAATCGTCTCGATCCGGGCGGCGGCATGGGCATCATTGGTCCGGATCGGCATTTGCCAGCCCAGCCAGCTCCGCGCTTTCACACCTGCGGCTTGCAAGGCAATCGCAAGCAATCCCGCTGTCACTTGCTCGCCCGATGCAACGACGACATCATATTCGCGCGGATCGGCAAGCGGCGAGGCTTCCTTGCAGAAACCCACCAGCCGGTCGGTCTCGCCTGCCATCGCGCTGACGACGACCGCGACTTCGTTTCCGGCCTCGACTTCGCGCTTGACGCGCGCGGCAACGCTGCGGATGCGCTCGATCCCCGCCATCGACGTGCCGCCGAATTTCATCACGATCCGCGCCATCGCGCTTAACTTCCCCCTTGGGCTTTTGCCTTTGGGCCTGATAGGAAGCGGGCATGGCGAAGGCAACAGCAACAAATATTGTGCCGCACGAAGCTGAGCGCTTCGGCAGTATGGCGGCAGACTGGTGGGATCCCAAAGGATCGTCGGCGATGCTGCACCGGCTGAACCCCGTCAGGTTGCGCTATATCCGCGAGCGCGTCGATGCGCACTGGCATGGCGACCCGACGTCGCGAACGCCGCTATCGGGCAAGCGCGTGCTCGATATGGGGTGCGGCGCGGGGCTGCTGGCAGAGCCGCTGGCGCGCATTGGCGGCGCTGTGACGGGCGTCGATGCTGCGCCTGAAAACATTGTCGTGGCGTGCGATCATGCGGCGCAATCGGGGCTGACCATCGATTATCGCACCGGCGAGAACGAGACAGTGGCGGGCGAGGCGTTCGACCTGATTACCTGTCTCGAAGTGATCGAACATGTCGCCGACCCCGCCCGTTTTGTGGCCGGCCTCGCGTCTTTGCTCGCGCCCGGCGGGCTTCTGATTCTCTCCACGCCTAACCGCACCGTGCTGTCGAAACTGGCGCTGATCGGCATTGGCGAGACCGTCGGCGGCATTCCGCCAGGCACGCATGACTGGGACAAGTTTCTGACGCCCGACGAACTTGCCGCCCATGTGATTGCTGCCGGGCTGGTGGTGGCAGACCAGCGCGGGCTATCGTTCGACCCGCTCAAGGGGTTTCACATTTCGGAAAAGATGCAGCTTGATCATCTGCTGGTGGCGCATGCTTGAGAAAAACCATCGTCACCCCCGCGAAGGCGGGGGTCCAACGCCTGCTATCGAGATTGGGCGTTGGATTCCCGCCTTCGCGGGAATGACGAGATCAGGCAGTTTCATGGTCTTCGTTCTCCTTGCCGCATGCTCCACCGCCTCTCGTCCTGTCAGCGAGCGCGACATGCACGGCATCTTCTCGGCCGATGCAACACCCGGCAGCCGCGCGCTGATGGTCCAGTTTCTGAACGACGGTCGCTTTGGCGGTGACAAGCCCGAGCCGGGCGGGATCGTGCGGACGCAGGGCTATTGGCGGATCGGCGCGTTCGATCCGAAACGCGCTTGCACGGTTATCGAAACAAAACCGCGCACCGGCGAATGGCGCGAAGGCTTTTGCGCCTCGATCGAGGGTGAGCGCACGTCGCTCGATTGCCAGGGCGCAGGCGACACCCGGTCGTGCCTCATGGTGCGGCGGCCGGGGCAGTGGAAACGCCCCACGTCCTGACCCTTAGTCTTTCCACGCCCAGTAAAGTTGCGCGGGCAGGATATTCCACGCTTCAAACGCATGATCGATGCGCGCGAAATGCGGGGTCATGAAATCGCGGCATTTCGCGCTGAACTGATAGACGAGGAAACCGCCATCGGCGCGGAGCACATCATGCGTTGCTTTGCCGATGGCCGCGCCGACGCCGGGCGGCAACGTCGAAAAGGGCAGGCCGGACAGAACATAATCGGCCTTGACAAAGCCTGCGGCGGCAACAATCGTTTCGACATCGGCGGCTGAACCCAAAACCGCGCGGAACCGCGGATCGACGATTGTTTCCTTCAAAAAATCGATAAAATCGGGATTGGTGTCGATCACGAGCAACGTCGCGTCGGGCGCCAGTCGCTCGAGAATCGGGCGGCAAAATGTGCCGACGCCGGGGCCATATTCGACAAACAGCTTGGTATTGTCCCAGTCGACACGCGACAGCATCCGCCGGATCAACCGGTCCGATGACGGAATAACCGATCCAACCATGACCGGGTGCTTCAGAAATCCGGTGAAGAACATGCCCCACGGCGTCCGGGGGAAACGAAGCGAAAAGCGCGGGCGTTTGAGCGGCCTTGCGGTTGCGAGCGGCATAAGTTTCCTTGAGCGGTTCAGTCTATGGAGCGCGTTCGCAAATCCGTCATTAAACTGCAAGCATTCTGCGTTGGTTCCCTGCCGAGTTGCGGCATGCGCTGTGTATCGCTACGTTCCTGCGCAAGTGCCGCATGTTATTCAACCTGCGGTGATTGAGAGAGCATGATGGCGGCCGACCCAGCACCCGAGCCGCGCGGATCGCGCGGGCCCTATCGTCGAACCTATGCCGCGCTGGACTTGGGCACCAACAATTGCCGCTTGCTGATTGCGCGACCCGGCGCGGGCGACAGCTTTACCGTGGTTGATGCTTTTTCGCGGATCGTGCGCCTTGGTGAAGGGCTTGGTGCGAGCGGGCGGATCAGTGATGCCGCCATTGAACGCGCCATCGCCGCGCTCAAAATCTGTTCGGACAAGCTGGTGCGGCGCGGCGTGCACCTCTCGCGCGCTGTCGCGACCGAGGCCTGCCGCCGCGCCGAAAACGGCCCTGATTTCGTCGCGCGCGTCTATCGCGAAACGGGCATTCTCCTCGACATCATCGACCCCGGCGAGGAAGCGCGGCTTGCGGCGGGGGGGTGCCATCTGATGCTCGAACCCGGCGATGGCCCCGCGCTGATTTTCGACATCGGTGGCGGCTCGACCGAGCTCGTGCGTGTCGAGACCAAAGGCGATGACCTGCGCATTATTGACTGGACGAGCATCCCGTGGGGCGTCGTCTCGATGTCTGAATCCGAACCGCATGGCGATCCCGATCCTGATGTCCGCCGCACTGCTTATGCCCGGATGCGCGCGCGCGCCGCCGAAGCGATGGCCGATTTCGTCGATCACCGCCAGGTCAGCAACGGCGCGCCGCTCCGCCTGCTCGGGACGAGCGGGACAGTGACCACGCTGGGCAGTGTCCACCTCGGCCTCACCCGCTATTCGCGCGATCTTGTTGATGGATTGATGCTGACCGACGAGGAATGCCGCGCGATCAGCCGCCGCCTCGCCGAAATGACGATGGAAGACCGCGCGCATGTCGCCTGCATCGGGCGCGAGCGCGCCGATCTCGTGGTCGCGGGCTGCGCGATCCTCGAAGCGATCCTCGACCTCTGGCCCGCCCCGCGCGTCGGCGTGGCGGATCGTGGTATCCGCGAGGGCATTTTGCGCAATCTGATGGCGAACGAACGATGAGCAGGGGTGGTAGCGGCGGGCGCACTCGCGTTAAGACCGCGCGCGGGCGGACGACCTCGTCCAATCGCTGGCTCGAGCGCCAGCTGAACGACCCTTATGTCAAGCGCGCGCATGCCGAGGGCTATCGCAGCCGCGCCGCCTATAAACTGATCGAGCTCGACGAGCGCTTCAAGTTCCTGCGCGGCGTCCGCGCGGTCATCGACCTCGGCATTGCGCCCGGCGGCTGGGCGCAAGTCGTGCGCAAGCAATGCCCGAAAGCGCGGATTGTCGGCATCGATTTGCTCGCGGTTGATCCCATCCCCGGCGTCGAGATTGTCCAGATGGACTTTACCGACGACGGCGCGCCCGCATGGCTGATGAACGCGCTTGGGGGGCCTGCGGACCTCGTCCTGTCCGACATGGCGGCAAACACAGTGGGCCACGCGCAGACCGATCATTTGCGGACGATGGGCCTTGTCGAACTCGCGGTCGCCTTCGCTTGCGAAGTGCTGATGCCCGGCGGGACGTTCGTGGCCAAATCGCTCGCGGGCGGTGCCGACAGCGATCTGGTTGCCGAACTCAAACGCAATTTCACCAGCGTCAAACACGCCAAGCCCCCCGCCAGCCGCAAAGGGTCATCCGAATGGTATGTCGTCGCGCAGGGGTTCAAGGGGCGGGTTGTGAATCCCGCTGATTGATCCAAAACCGCATGCCTGAGCTTGTCGAAGGCCTGCCCTTCTTCTTGACCATCACCAAATAAGGACAGCCCTTCGACAAGCTCAGGGATACGGAGAGTTTCAAATTAAATTTGAACCTAAGACCCCGTAATCGCCGCAAACCGCGCTTTGAATGCCGCCAGCTCGCCGCCCGACAGCAGCGATTGCGAGGCAAAACTGACGCTGTTCATCGCGACAGCGCGGCCGCCGCGATACACTTCGAAATGGAGATGCGCGCCGGTCGACAGCCCGGTCGATCCGACATAGCCGATCACTTGCCCCTGCACCACGCGCGCGCCGGGTGAAACCGCGATCCGGCTCATGTGCGCATAGCCGCTGCCGAGGCCGCCATTGTGGCTGAGTTTTACCATCTTGCCATGCCCGCCGTGCCATCCGGCAAAGCTGACAATGCCGTCGGTCACCGCGCGGATTGGTGTGCCCTGTGCAGCGCCATAATCAGTGCCCTGGTGCATCCGCGAATAACCGAGCAGCGGATGCATCCGCCAGCCGAAACCACTTGTCTTGCGGGCATTGGCAACCGGCAACGTGAAGCCGGGGCGCGTCTGGCCAACGCCCGACAGGTCATACCAATCCGTGCGCCCGCCGACGGTCCACTGGATCATGCGCGTCGCGCGATTGCCTTGGCTCAAGCCGACATACAGTAACTTGCCGAAACGCACTTCGCCGGTCGCGGCGCGCTCACGCTCGACGATCATGTCAAACCGTGCATCATTGTCGATATTGCCGATCGGCACTTTGGGCGCGAGCGCGCGGATATAGTCCTGTGCAATGTCGCTCGGCGCGCCACCGGCGGTTGCCGCCATGAAAATGCCGCCGCCAACCGGGCCGGAAATGCGCAACGGCGTGCTGTCGACGGCAATCGGCTGGCGGTTCATCACCAGCGCCCCGTTCACCCGGGCAAAGCTCACCCGCATGTCGAAGCGTGCGCGAAAGGCCAGGCTGTCGAGCGGACGCGCGATATTTTTGTTGGCGCGGCGACCCAGCGTCAGCGCCAGTGCGGTGCCGGGCGCCATCTCGCTCGGGTTCACGACATCGCTGGTCATGTTGACAACGCGCTGTGCTTCGGCGCTGCCGACACCGGCGCGTTCGAGCGCGCGGGCCAGACCATCGCCCTGGCCAAGCGACGCGGAAAGATCGAGTGTCGGGCGCTCGGGCGTGCCGGTCAGCGCTTGCACCGCATCGGTCGCGCCCATCTTGCGCCCGGTATCGCCGCCCCATGCCAGCGGCGCGATCGATTGCGCACGGGTTTCTTCAAAAGCTGCGGCGGGCATGGCGGCTGGCACCGTGGCGGGCAGCGGGCGAAAACCCGGCGACAACGTCCATGTTGCCGCACATAATGCCGTACATGTCGCAAGCCCGCGCCACCATGTCCGCGTGCCGATTTCGGCACCGAGATCGGGGGCAAAATCAAAACTGTCGAATCGGCCGGATTTGTGGATCGGGTCAGCGCGACCAAAAATCGGGCTTCCGGCGGGAATTGCATATTCGAGCGAAAGCACTGCTGTGCCGCCACCGAATCCGGTTCCCCCATCGTTCCGATAATACAAGGCCGTTCGCCTATATTGTTGCAACCCGCGCGGCTTTTGCCACCCGGTTATTTGCGTGTGGACGAATTTCGTTAAAGTCAAACTAACCGGCCCGAGTTGAGCATCGCTTTGCGGCGGAGTGCCCGTTGGCGGGGATGAGGAGAGGCTACTTCGGGCGGCGGCCTTCGTCTATGATCAAAGCCGGTGAAACGGCATGTGGGTCAAGGACGTCGGACTGCAACAAGTTTACCGTCTTTCAGCCGTGTTTCGATAAATCAAAACGCGCCGTCGCCCCGTGCTTGACACGGGGCTTGGCTAGTCTTGGCACTGGAAGAACAGAGAAGAGCCAAACCCCGCATCAAGTGCGGGGCGACGATGTGCGGTATGGCAGGAATCGACAAGATTGCTGCCCTTCGACTCCAGCGGCGCATCCATGGATTGCAGCTATCCATTCAGATGAATCACCAACGGAAGGATCGTTGTGGTTTGCCTTCGTGCTCTTTACATCAAATAGATGACCAATGAACTGTGCCACTCCTTCCTTGAGCCCATCGCGATCAGTTGACTCGTTCGAGCTGATCGAGCGAGTCGCAAACCGGCTGGTCGGGGCAGCGTTTTCGCCGCATCGGCACGATACTTACACTGTCGCTTTGACTATGGCTGGGGTGCAAGCGTTCAATTATCGCGGGGAGATGCGACATTCGCTGCCAGGGCAGGTGCTAATCCTCCATCCCGAAGAAGTGCACGATGGCCACTGCTACGATGAGGCTGGATTCAGCTATCAGGCGGTCTATGTTCCGCCAACTCATGTCCAAGCAGTGCTTGGAGGGGCGGAACTGCCGTTTGTCGTTAATGGCGTCTCGACGAATCCCTCCTTGATCGCGGCAGCCTTCAACATGGTTATCGACTGCGCGGGCGTCGAGGATCCCGGTGCTTATGAAGACGCTCTCTACGATCTGGCGCAAGCCATGAACAATGCGTCTGGAAGGGTGGCAACTGTGAGGATCGCCAACCGAACAGCCGTGATGCGGGCACGCGAATTTCTTGAAACCGCCGTCGTTGTCGGCGCGCGACTTGATGAACTTGAGCAAGTGACTGGCTGCGACCGTTGGCAGCTTTCTCGTGATTTCCGGGCGTTGCTTGGCACCAGTCCTTATCGTTATCTGCAGCACCGACGGGTCGATCTTGCCAAGCGGCTGTTGCGCGAAGGCGCGAAGCTGGCTGAGGCAGCCCATGGCGCTGGCTTTGCGGATCAGAGCCATTTTGGTCGCACATTCCGCAAGGCAGTTGGTCTCACGCCAAAAGACTGGCTTCGTTCGGACTTGTTCCGCACGATCATTCTATAGCAGTCTTCGGCGAGCGGTTAGTCGGTGCGACATGACACAGATCATCTTTTCCGACGAGACACCTAAGGGCTGGATACCGCCGAGTATCGCCGCCCCCTTTATCTGCATTTTCCTTGTTGCGATCAGCAGCTTGCCGTTCGATTTCGGGCTCCAATATCTCGGCTTGACTGACGCGAAGGGTTCGCCGCGGGGGCCTTTGGGCTTTTGC